>NZ_JAGGLG010000014.1 GCF_017874315.1 Symbiobacterium terraclitae
GCCCCTGGCGACGGAAGCGGGAACATCCTCCAGCGCGCCAGGGTCAGTGAGGCTGGGGCCTCTGGCGTGTCCCTGGAGAGTGAGGCGGGGGCTTCTGGCCTGCCCCTGGCGACGGAAGCGGGAACATCCTCCAGCGCGCCAGGGTCAGTGAGGCTGGGGCCTCTGGCGTGTCCCTGGAGAGTGAGGCGGGGGCTTCGGGCTTGCCCCTGTCGACGGAGGCCTGAGCATCCTCCAGCGCCCCCAGGTAAGTAGGGCTGGGGCCTCTGGCGCGCCCCTGGAGAGTGAGGCGGGGCGTCCTCCCGCGCGTACCGGCGAGCGAGGCTGCGGCAGTTCTTTGGCGCGCCCTGCCCAGGGAGCCCGAGTCAACTGTGGGCGGGTCCTGGGCAGTCGGGCAGCGCCCGGATCAACTGTTCGCCTCGCTGCTCAAGATCAGGGTGCCAACCCGGTGCATCAACAGTCAGCACGAACAGACCCAATGCACCGGGCACGTCCCCCCAGATCCCCCTGTCGTGAACCTTTTCCCCAAGTCGGGCGTTCATGAGATTCGACAGGCCAAACAAGGAGGAACGCCGAATGCTGGTTACGACCACACCGACCGTTCAGGGGCGGGAGATCACCGAGTACCTCGGCATCGTGAGCGGAGAGACGATCATGGGGGCCAACTTCGTCCGGGACATCGCGGCCTCGATCGCAGACTTCATCGGAGGGCGGGCGGGTGCCTACGAGTCCAAGCTCCGTGAGGGGCGTGACGCCTGTCTGCACGAGATGATGAACGAGGCGCGGCGCCTCGGTGCGGACGCCGTTGTGGGAGTCGACATCGACTACGAGGTCCTGGGGCAGTCGATGCTGATGGTCACCGCCAGCGGCACGGCAGTGCGGCTGCGTTGACCTAGGACCGGTAGCGCCGGGTCGCCCGACGAGCCAGGGGGATCGTGACTCCGGCGTACCTCTGCAGAGCAGGGGTGCCGCGCAGGACGCGGGTCCTCCTCGGATCCGGGGGGCGCTTCTCGGGCCTGTGCGTGCGTCGAGTCTGTGCCCTGCGGGGATGCTATGGCGGGAGGAATCGAGCTATGGAGAAGGTCAACGTCTCAGCGCTGTCTGTGGTCTCCGAGACGAGGTTCACCAAGCGGATCGGTCTCAGCAATCCGCAGGTGCTGGTGTTCGTCCTCACCTTTGCGCCGGGCCAGGAGCTGCCGAAGCACAAGCATCCCGGGTCCACGCTGGTGGTGCATGTCACCGGCGGGTCCGGGGTGGTCGTGGTTGACGGGCGCGAGACGCCGGTCTCGACCGGCGACGTGCTCCTGGTGGAAGGGGAGGAGGAGTTCGCCGTCCGCAACACCGGTAACGAGGCCCTGGTGCTGCTGGCCAGCCTGAGCCCGAATCCGTCGGACCCCCGTTACGCACAGCCCATCGGGTAGGCGCAGACGGAGCGGCCATTCCCGCAAGATCGCACCGGCGACACCAGCCAGATCGCACAAGCAGACCCGGCCCACGACAGGGCCGGGTCTGCGCGTCTCATTCGGCCGGTGACGTGCCCGTAACCCAGCGCTCGCGGCGTCCGGCCAGCCGGAGCGCCAGGGCAAGGCCCAGGAGCCCCGCGGTCAGGGCCTGGAGGTGCAGCGCATGCGGGTCGCTGTCTGGCAGCGGGCGGTAGTGGGGGAACAGGTGGCCCCAACGGTGGAAGGTCCCGGGTCTCGTGAGGTCGACGTACCACCAGAGGGTGCTGGCCGCCACGCCGCCCACCTGGTGGCGGGCTACGGCGCTGCCGGCCAGTGCGGCTCCGCCCAGGGCGGCGGCGGGATAGGCCGTGATGGCGACCGCCGTGCGCAGGTCCACCGGGGTGTACAACTCGTGGGCCACGAGGAGCAGCAGCGCACTGGCAGCGATCCAGGCGGTCAGGGGAGCGGCGGCCAGCCGCAGAAGGTAGAGCGGTGCGGGGAAGCGCCAGGTCAGGTGCACCTCGCTGGCGCCGACCTCGTGGTCCAGCACGGGGACCCGGGCCAGCAGCAGGGCCAGGGCGAGGGGCAGGCAGACCTCCAGCAGGAAGGTCAGGTCGTCCTGGCTGCGCGCGGCCCCCAGGGGGCGGAAGCCGTCGTCGAGGAGATAGAGCAGTACGAGTCCCAGCCCCGCCGCCAGTGGCAGCCAGCCCCAGTTGGCCTGCGCTTTCCAGGCGTACAGCAGGAGCTTCATGTCGCTGGTGCCTCCTCTGGTGCGCCGCCTGGTGCCCCCTTGGGTGCGCCGTCCGACGTCTTCTCGTTGGGAAGCGCACCCGCGAGTGCCCGGTTGACGGCGTCCTCGAAATCCTCCGGAGTCGGGCCGGCCGGCAGCAGGGCGTGCATCTCCCGGAGCACCTGCAGGGCGGCGCCGCGGCCCGCCACCTCCTCGACCTGCACCAGGCGGTGGAAGGCCTCCTCGCCGTACCCAGGCCTTGTGCCCGTCCGCACGTACTCCATGTAGGCGCCGAAGCCCCGGTAGAGCCGCCCCTGCTCCGCAGTGAAGCCACCATTCGGCCACCAGAACCCCAGGACAACGCGGGAGCCGGGATCGGTGAAGTACGCCGGCCGGAAGCGGGCGAGCTCCAGCCCGTGCAGGAGCAGAGCGCCGGGCGTGGCGCCGCTTCCCGCCGTGGGGTCCCAGGGGTTGCCGTGGTAGAGGGCGTCGTGCACCTCGATCAGCCGCACCGGCCCCTGGGCGGTGCGGGGGACCATCGCCTCGTAGGCGGCGATCACGGATGCGATCTCTGCCGCCGCCCGCTCGGCCTGGACCCGGTTATCGGGCGAAGCGCTGACCAGCAGCCCGTGCAGCTCCTGCTCAGCCCAGGGGGTGCCCACCAGGTAGAGGCCGGTGGTTACCGCCGTGTTGCCGTCGCCGTTGTGCCGGATGTGCAGGTCGGATCCGCGCACTTCGACCGTGAAGCGGGCTGCGGGGTGGCCCACGGGCAGGTCGTCGGGCCGCTGCGGGCAGTAATCGGGAAGGAGCTCGGCGCACTCGCCCAGGAGGCGCGTGAGCTTCTGGGTGCCGGGTAGCGGATACCAACCGTAGTGGGCCGGGAGCAGGATCGACTCCTCTGCGATGTGGGCCGCTGCCTTGGGGCCGTCCCGCAGCCGCCACTGCCAGACCGTGCCTTCCCAGGCGGCGGAGATCCGCTTGGTCTCGCCGGGGGCGATCGGCACGGGGAGGGTCAGGTGATCGCCCTTTCGCTGAGGGGAGACTGGCTTACCCTCGACGGTCACGCCGGCGATGGCGAAGTCCCGCCGCAGGGTCAGGGGAATGGCAGTCAGGGGCTCACCGCTGACGTTGGTGACCGCGAAGCTGCCCTGCACCCGCACCCGGCGCGGCCAGGGGTCGAAAGAGACCGTCAGGTAGTAATCGTCGGTCACCACCGGGAACGTGGGCATCTCCTCCACAGGGCGCCGGGCCGCCTTCCGTTCCAGATCTTCCTGGACGAGCTGCGCCAGTTCGTGCTCCACCCCGGCGTAGCGGGCCCGCCAGTCGAGCACGTACTCCCGGGCCGAGGCGATGGCCAGCGCGATCGCCAACAAGAGCGCGGCAGCGTACCGGACGGCCGGGCGCCGGCGGTGGTGGGCGGCAAGCCACAGCAGGAGCGCCAGCGCACCCAGGGCGATCCCTGCGGTGAAGAGACGATTGAAGAAGACCAGGTCGAGGTTGTAGAAGAACCCGGTGGCGCCCTGCGGGGTGACCCGTCCGCTGGCGAAGAACTCGCCCAGCGGAGCGGGAACCCACGCGGTGGAGCGGGAGAGCAGGAGGGCTGAGAGCGGCCCCGCGAAGAACGCCAGCAGGGTGAGGAAGTAGGTGGACACCGCCGAGCGGGCCAGGGCGCCGATCAGCAGGGGGAGCGCCGTCACGTAGGCCAGCGTCACCGGAACCACCACGGCCCAGTTGAGGGCCAGGGCGGGCAGGTTCAGCGGCTGTCCGCCCAGGAGCACCGCCGCACCCGCCGCAGCCCAGGCGGCCAGGGAGACCACGAGCCAGATCAGGTAGTGGGTCAGGAAGCGGCCCACGATCCAGGGGGCCACCTCGTAGGGGAGGGCCCCGATCAGCTCCTCCACGTGCTCGCTGCGCTCCCGCCGGGCTGACGCGGCGGTGAAGAGCATCATCATCAGGTACACGATGGGGGCGCCCATCTCGTTGAACTGGTAGAAGATGCGGCCCGTCGCCCCTCCCCGGCTCATGGCCACGGCCATGGCCACCGCGGCGGCGAGGGTGATCCAGGGACCCGCCTCCCGGAGGGCGAGGCGCCACTGGGAGAGCAGAACCGCCCGCATCATGCCGGGATCCCCTCCATCAGGGCCAGGTAGCCGTCCTCCAGCGTCGGGGCAAGGGGCGTGCCCTGCCCCAGCGGGTTCTCCGGGCTCAGTACCCGCAGCTCCACGGCGTCGCCTGTCCGGCGCACGCCCACGACCCGAAGGACGCCGCGCAGGCGCTCGAATTCCCTCGCCGATACCGTCAGCTGCCAGACCAGGCCCCGGGCCCGCCCTACCAGGTCGCCCGGGGAGCCGGCGAAGCGCAGCCTGCCCCGGTCGATGACGGCCAGGGCGGAGCAGGCAGACTCCACGTCCGCCACGATGTGGGTGGAGAGCAGGATGATCCGGTCGCCGGCCAGCTCGGTGAGCAGGTTCCGGAAGCGGATCCGCTCCTCGGGGTCCAGACCGGCAGTAGGCTCGTCCACGACCAGAACCCGGGGGTCGCCCAGGAGGGCCTGCGCGATGCCCAGGCGGCGCTTCATGCCGCCGGAGAAGCCGCCGACGGGGCGGTCGGCGTCACGTTCCAAGTTCACCCTGGACAGCAGCTCATCCACCTGGCGCCGGCGCTCGGCGGGGCGGATCCCCTTCATCCCGGCGGCGAAGTCCAGGTACTCCCGCGCCGTCAGCCGGCGGTAGAAGCCGAACTCCTGCGGCAGGTACCCGATGATCTGCCGGACGCGGTGCGGCTCCTGCAGCCGGTCGATGCCGGCGATGGTAATGCGGCCGGAGGTCGGCTCCAGCAGGGTGACGAGGATGCGCATCAGCGTGGTTTTGCCGGCGCCGTTGGGCCCCAGCAGGCCGAACATCCCGCGCGGGATGGTGAGGGTCAGGTTATCCAGGGCCCGAACGCCGCCCCGGTAGGTCTTGGTGACCCCCTCGAGCCTAATCTCCAACCCGGTTCACTCCCTCCGCCGTGATCGTGAAGCGACCGTCGGCGCCGCCGGCCAGCGCCTCGGGCAGGTCCGTCGCCACCAGGACCACCCGGTCTGCGGAGAGCTCCGCCAGGAGCAGGCGCAAGCGGACCAGCTCCTCCGGGTCCAGCCCCTCGGTGGGCTCGTCCAGCAGGAGCAGGTCTGGGTCGTTCAGCAGCGCCGCGGCCAGCGCCAGGCGGCGGCGCTGGCCCGTCGAGTAGGCGGGGATCGCGCCGTCGGGCAGGTGGACCCGGGCCATGACCGCGGCCGCGCGCGCCTCCCGACATTCCGGCCGGACTCCCTTCAGCGCAGCCAGGTAGGTGAGGTAGCGGCGGCCGGTGGTCTCGGGAAGGTCCAGCAGCGCCTGCGGGGCGTACCCCAGGTGCCAGCGGTAGGCGGTGGGGTCCGCCCAGGCGTCCGCCTCGTCCCGGCCGCCCGGGAGGCGCAGGCGGATCCGGCCCGAGCGGGGACGCAGGATGCCCGCGGCGCACCGGAGGAGCGTCGACTTGCCGCTGCCGTTGGGCCCCGTGAGCAGCCAGAGCCCCGGGCCGACCGAGAGGTTCACGCCGGCCAGCACCGGCTGCCCACTGTAGCCAACCGTGACATCTTCGAGGATGAGCCGCATCATGGTTCCCTCCCCGCCGCCTCACGAGCGTTAGATCCGATCATGGTTGCGTCCGTGCCGTCCAGAGAGCGGCAGAACCGATCACGGTTGCCTCCCTGCCGCCCAACGGCCGATCCGCTCAGGGCGCAGTCCCGCCGAAAGGAGCAGGATCCCCGAGGCGAGGAGGGCCAGCTGGGCCAGGATCCAGCCCGGTCCGTCAGGCAGCCCGAAGGGGCTGAGCCGGATGAGGTGCAGCGCGCCCAGCAGTCCCCACAGCCCGGTGGCCAGGCCGGCGGCCACCGTGGTGCCGACGAAGAGCGTGAGGGTGAGCATCAGCCCGGCGAACAGGATGAGGGCGGCGGTCCAGCTGAGGTACAGGCGGAACCACGCGTGGAGTGGACCGGGAGCCAGGACGGGAATCGCCCCGAGCAGCAGGTCGTAGACCAGCGGGACCAGCATGCGCCCCAGCGCCACCTGTGCCGGCGTGACCGGGCAGGAGAGCTCCAGCTCCAGGGCGGCTCCCCGGAGGCTGCGGAACGCGTAGAGCACGCCGCCGATCACGAGGGGCGGTGCGAGTACCGCCGGCGAGAGGCCGGCCGTGGTCAGCGAGGGCCCGGCCACCAGGCCCACGAGGACGAACCCTAGCGAGGCGAGCCACCACGAGGGGCGGAAGTGGTGCAGCTGCGCCCAGAGGAGGAGGGCGACCGGCTCCCGGCTGAGCCCGACCTCCCGGAAGCGCCGGGGAGCGGGCTGGGGGAGGAGGGGGCGCAGCCGGTCGATGAGTGCGGCCGTGTCGGTGGCGGTGGGCAATGGCACCAGGTGGGCGTCCAGGCGTGCGAAGACCGCTGCGGCCTCTTCGGGGCTGAGCGCTGCTTCGGCCGAGCCGGCTGGCCCGGGAGCGGCGACTTCAACGATCAACTCGTCCCAGCGGCGCTTCACCGCACCTCACTCCTTCCTGCCTGCGCGTGGGATGGGTCCAGCAGATCCCGGAGCTTGCGGACGGCCCGGGAGAGGCGGGACCGGACGGTCCCCGCGGGCACCCCCACCACCTCGGCGGCCTCCGCCGAAGTGAGGCCGTGGAAGAACCGGAGCAGGAGCACGGCCCGCTCGCCCTCGTCCAGCGAGCGCAGGGCCTGGCTGAGCGCAGCCTGCTCGGCGATCTGCTCCGAGATGTCCACCACCGGCGATGGGCGGACCCGCTCGGGCTCGTCGGTGGGGAGGGACCGCCGGTCGGCGGCCTTGACGTGGTCGCGGTAGAGGTTGTGGGCGATGGTGTAGAGCCAGGGCCGGAAGGGGCGGGGGAAGCGGTAGGTGTGAATATGCGTGAGCAGGCGGGTGAAGGTCTCCTGCGTGAGGTCCTCGGCCGTCTGACGGTGCGCGGTGAGGCGGAAGAGATAGGCGAAGACCGGCCGGTGGTAGCGGTGTACCAGCGCCTCCAGGGCGGCCTCGTTCCCCTCCTGGACCTGCCGGCACAGCTCCTCGTCGCGGATCACGCCGAAACACCTCCCCACCCGGAAGTCATCAGTAGTACGACGCAGCCCTGAGGACTGTTCACGGGCCTGCGCAGATCATCCTCACTGACCTAATTGTTGATATATTACCAAGTTCGGTCGGACGTCGACAGCACCGGACCAGACTGGAACGCGGGGCAGGGTTTGACAGCGAAGTTGTTGAAGGTTGGAAGGTCACACCCCGGGTGAATGTCCGGGGTGTCGCCGCAGACTATCCGCAAAGGGTGGCATCAGAAGCGTGAAGAGACACCGCTTTGCTCGCAGCCTGGCGGGAGCCGTTCTCTGCTCCCTGCTCGCCTTCAAGCTGGATCCTGGCGTGGTCAGCGCGTCGCCGGCACCGTCGCAACCGGCCGCATCGCCGAGTACCACAGCGCCGACCGCCCCGCCGGCACCGACACCGCCGGACGGCGCCCCGAAAGCCCCGGTGATTCCGTCGGCGGCCGAGGTGAAGGGCGTCTACCTCACCGCGTGGAACGCCGCCAACCCGGCCTTCCTGGAGGGGATCCTGGGCCTCATCGACCGAACGGAGCTGAACGCGCTGGTGGTGGACGTCAAGGACGATTCCGGCCGCGTCACCATCGCAACCGATGAGGCCACAGCGGTGGCGGCGGGCGCGGTTGTGCCCTTCCTGCCCGATCCGCGGGCGTTCACCGACGGCCTCCACGCGCGGGGCATCTACGCGATCGCCCGCATCGTGGTGTTCAAGGACCCCATCGTCGCGCCCGCACATCCGGACTGGGCCGTGCACCACGCCTCGGGCGGCATCTGGCGCGACTGGAACGGCGTCGCCTGGCTCAACCCTTACAGCCGGGAGGCGTGGGACTACGTGATCCGGGTCGCCCGCGCCGCAGCCGAGGCCGGATTCGACGAGATCCAGTTCGACTACGTGCGCTTCCCCACCGACGGCGACCTCTCCGCGACGCGCTACCCCGGTGCGGACGGCCGTCCCTATGAGCAGGTGGTGGCCGACTTCCTGGCCCACGCCCGGGCGGAGCTGGCGCCGCTGGGGGTCCTGGTGAGTGCCGACGTCTTCGGCCTCGTCACCAGCGCCCGGGACGACATGGGCATCGGCCAGCGGCTGGAGGAGAGCGCCGGCGCCGTGGACTACCTGTCGCCCATGCTCTACCCGAGCCACTATGAGCGGGGCAACCTCGGCCTGCCCAATCCCAATGCCATGCCGTACGAGACCGTCTTCCGCTCGCTGGAAGACGCCCGGGAGCGCATCGCCGCAGCAGGCCTGAGCGAGCGGACGGCCGTCCGCCCCTGGCTGCAGGACTTCTCCCTGGGCCACACGTACGGCCCTGCGGAGGTGCGGGCGCAGATTCAGGCGACGTATGACGCGGGGTACTCCAGCTGGCTGCTCTGGAACGCCGCCAACGTCTACACCGAGGCTGCGCTGGTTGCAGGCGACACCGCCTCGCCGTGCTGCCTGCCGGCCGCCGAGGTGGGCGCCGGTGTGACGGTGCACCTGGATGGCCGTCAGCTGACCTTCGACGACGTGGAGCCGTTCATCGCCCGCAGCACCGGGCAGGTGCTCGTTCCGGTGCGGGCGCTGGCCACTGCGCTGGGCGGGACCGTGGAGTGGGAGGCGGCGTCGCGCACCGCCCGCATCACGCTCGGCAAGCGGACGATCGCCGTGACGGTGGGATCGGCGGGGGCGCTGGTGGACGGTCGGCCGGTGGACCTCACGCAGCCGGCGGTGCTCTGGCAGGGTCGGACCCTGGTGCCGCTGCGGTTCGTGGTCGAGGGGCTCGGTGCCCGGGTGGACTGGGACGGCGCCGCACACCGGGTGCTGATGACGTCGCGGTGACCGCGGCCCAGGAGTTGGTGTTGAGACTCCGGGTGAAAGTGCGTCAGGATAGTTGTGTTCTGTCGCCAAACAGAGTACCCTATAAGTGGTTGGTCCGGTTGGTGAGGCGCGCGTCCGAGGCATGTTCCGGGGATCGTGTTCCCTCTCCACAGCAGGCACCAACACCCTGAAGTGAGGGAGGGAGAAGGAATGATCAAGACTCTTTACTTTGGGAACCTCCCCTGGGCGGTCACCCCGGAGGACCTGACGAACGCCGTGTCCCAGTACGCGGAGGTTCGGGCCGCCCGGGTGGCGACCGACCGGGAGACCGGCCGCAGCCGCGGCTTCGGTTTCGTGGAGGTCCCCGAGGAGCAGGCTCAGGCCGTCATCGACGCCCTGAACGGGGCTGAGTGGGCCGGCCGCACGCTCACGGTGAACGAGGCTCAGCCTCGTCCCGGCCGTCGGTAGACCTTAACAGCGACCGCCCGGCGCTTCCGTGCGCCGGGCGGTTGAGTTTGCTACCGGGGGTGCGTACGGGCAGCGCGGGGTCTGGTGGGGGCGTGCGGGCCGGCATTGGGTCTGTTCCGGGGGACCCGTAACCTGAGCCCCTCTGCCCGACACGTCGCCTTACTTGCCGTGGAGCAGACCGGTTACGAGCTCCACCTGCATGGATCCGTCCCGCTGCGACTGGGTGACGAAGTAGACCTCCACCCCTTCGGCCGGCAGGGGCTCGTCCAGTGCGATCCGCACCTCAAAGGGGCTGTACGCCGGGGCGCCCTCGGCCACCGTGACCGGCTGGCTGGCCTTCACCTGGCCGTCGACCCGCACCTGGATGTCAAACACGCCCTCCCAGACCCGGGCCTTGCCCGAGACCAGCACGTTGCGCTCGTCGAGTTGCCGGGTCAGGACCTCGCTGAAGTTCGCCGACCAGACCGGGCCGACCCAGGGCTCGGGCACCGACAGCTGTGCCACCGGTTGCCGCTGCGGTCCGGCGGTGGCGATGACCACGTCCGCGGCAGTGCCCGCGGGCGGCGCCGGCAGGCTTGCGGTGAAACGGCGGTCCCTCACCTCGGCCTCCACCTCGGCGAGGACCTCGTCGCCAGCGCGCAGTTCCACGTGCACGTCCGGCACCGAGGCGAGACCAGAGACCACAAGGAAGGCATCCAGCCCGGCCTCCCAGCGCAGCGTGACACCTGTAACGGGGGGAGCCGGTTCAGCCGGGTTGGCGTCCACGCCCCCGCCCTGTCCGCCGCCAGACGTCGGGGGCTCGTTCAGCACCGGCTCAGGGACCGGCGGCACCTGCACGTCGCCCGGTGCGGTTCCGGTGGCAGGGGACTGGACCGGGGTGTCGGGATCCTGCGCGCCGCCGCCCTGGGGGACCTGCCGGTTCACGCCGCCGGAGGCCGGCGACGCGGTGGACGCGTCTCCCTCCTGACGCGAAGCGGGGTCCGCCGCCGTGCAGGCGGAGAGGGTCAGCACAAGGGCCATCAGGGCCGTCGCCAGGGCTCGCCGGGAAGTGCTCATCGCCGTCACCTCTGAATCATGCTGTCGTACCTGACAGACGAGGGCTGCGCGCTGCACGTTTCAGCGGCGGACGGCGGGGGTGCCGTACCGCTGGACCGCTGCCGGTCTGCTCTGAGGCTCCCGGCATGCCTCCCGGTCACGGGCGGGTGTCACTCTCGCATGATAACGTACACGTGCCGCAGGAGGAACGAAACTTCCTGCGTATTTTTATTAAAAGAGTACCGCATTACGGCCTGGAGGGCCGAGAGGGGGAGTCTGCGTGCACGGCATACAGAATCCGCGTTGCTTCCTCGTCTATGCGCTGGCGCCGGACGGCTGCGCGCCGGCGGAGGCGAACCGGCTGCTCAACGCCTACGTGGCCGATGAAAGCCGGGGCCTGGCAGTGTTCCACGACCACTTCATCGGCCAGCCGGGCGGGGTGGCGGTGTTCTACGCCGAGACGGAGGAACAGCGAGCGGCCCTGGGCGATCCCGGGCCGCTCGAGGGCTGGCGTGTGGAGGTGAGGCCGCTCATCTTCTCCCGCAGTCCGGCGGGGTTCGACGAGCAGACGTCCTTCACGCTGCGGGCGTATCGCAAGGCCGACTGGGAGCGGCTCCGCCAGGAGCAGCGTCCCCGCTACGGCGACCCCCTGAAGGAGGCCGAGACGGCCCGGGAGGATCGGTCAGAGGCCGACTAGGCCAGCGCACCGGCCAGCGCCGCCCCCGTCGGCACGATCAGGGGCCGCTGCGTCAGCGGGTCGGCGATCACCGTGCTCTCCACGCCGAAGACCTCGCGCACCAGGGCGTCCGAGAGCACCTCGGAGGGGGAACCCGCAGCCACGGCCCGGCCGTCCTTCATGGCCACCAGGTAGTCGGCGTAGCGGCTGGCCTGGGCGAGGTCGTGCAGCACCATGACCACCGTCTTTCCCTCCGTCCGGTTCAGCTCGCGCACCAGGTCGAGCACCTCCACCTGGTGGGCGACGTCCAGGAAGGTCGTCGGTTCATCGAGCAGGAGCACAGGGGTCTGCTGCGCCAGGGCCATCGCCAGCCAGGCGCGCTGCCGCTGCCCGCCGGAGAGGCTCGCCACGGGACGGTGCCGCAGCGCCGTGACCCCGGCGGCCGCCATGGCCCGCTCCACGGCTTCCTCGTCCGCGCGGCTCCACTGCCGGTACCAGGTCTGGTGGGGGTAGCGGCCCATCGCCACCAGCTCCTCCACCGACACCTGCGGCGGCGCCACCGCCCCCTGGGTGAGGATGGCCAGGCGCCGGGCGAAGGCCCGCTGGCTCCCGGCGGTGATGGGCGTCTCGTCCAGCATGGCCGTTCCGCCGGCGAGGGGGAGGAGGCGGGCCAGGGTTCGCAGGAGCGTGGACTTGCCGCAGCCGTTGGGTCCGATGATGGCGCTCACCCGGCCCGCAGGGAACGTCACGGTGAGGTCGGCCACCACCAGGTGGCCCTCGTAGCCTGCCTGAAGGCGCTCCGCCCGGAGTGACGCACCGCCCCGGGAGTCAGCGCTCACCCGCCCACCCCCGGGTGCCGGCATGGCCCGCTCCCGCAGGGCGCACGCCCCGGCCTCCGGGAAGAAGCACCGGCCGTGCGGAACGCAGAGGCGGGCGCCGGTGTGCGGATGGCAGACCACGCTGCAGCAGACGCCGAAGAGCTGCTCCAGCAGGGTGGGCTGCAGCACCGCGGCGGGCGGGCCCTCGGCGACGATCCGGCCGTCCCGCAGGGCCACCAGGTGGTCGCTCACCCGGGCGGCCTCGTTCACGTCGTGCAGCACCATCACCACGGTCCGCCCCTCGGACCGGCTCAGCCGGTCCACCAGGGCGAAGACCTCCTGCTGCTGGGCGATGTCCAGGTAGGTGGTGGGCTCATCCAGCAGCAGGATCGGGGTCTCCTGGGCCAGGGCCATGGCGATCCAGGCTCGCTGCCGCTGCCCGCCAGAGAGCTGGTCGACGGGCCGGTGGCGCAGGTCCGTCAGGGAGACCAGGGCCAGGGCGCGGTCCACGGCGGCCCGGTCGGCCTCGGTGGCGGGCTGCAGCAGTGCCTGGTGCGGGTAGCGGCCCCGCTGGACCAGCTCCTCCACGGTCACCGCCTCGGGCAGGGCCGACTCCTGGCTCAGGAGCCCCAACTGCCTGGCCACCTGCTTCGTGGGCAGGCGGTGGATGGCCTGCCCGTCCAGCAGGACCGTGCCGCCCCGGGGGCGCAGGAGGCGCGCCAGGGCACGCAGCAGCGTGGACTTGCCGCAGCCGTTGGGCCCGATGATGGAGGTCACGGCGCCGTCCGGGATGCGCAGGCTCAGGTTCGCAATCACGGGGTCGGGTCCGTACGCGAGGGTCACCTGTTCGGCCACGAGTCGGCTCATGCCTGCTCACCTACATCTGTGCGTTGGTGCGGTACAGGAGGAACAGGAAGTAGGGGGCGCCCAGGGCGGCGGTGATCACGCCCACCGGCAGGCTCACGGGCAGCGCGTGCTGCCCCAGCAGGTCCGCCCCCAGCAGCAGCAGGCCGCCCAGTGCGCCGGTGAACAGGAAGAGGCCGCCGCCGACGGGTCCGGCCAGCATCCGGGCCAGGTGGGGCACCATGAAGGCGACGAAGCCCACCGGCCCCGCGACCGAGACCGCCACCGCGCTCAGGGCGCAGCCCACCGCCATCAGGGCGAGGCGGGTCCGCTCCAGGGGCAGCCCCAGGCTGCGGGCGGTCTGGTCGCCGTACTGCAGCGCCCGCAGGGGCCACATCAGGACCAGTCCCGCCGGCACCAGGAGGGCCAGCGCTGCCGCCAGGGTGGCTACGTCCCCCCAGTCGCTGCCGGCGAGGCTGCCGGTCATCCAGCGGTAGGCGGTGGCCGCCTCGTAGACGTTGGCCCTCACGATGAGCGCCGTGGTGCCGGCGGTCAGCAGGGCGTGGGCGCCGATGCCCACCAGGATCAGGCGCGCCCCCGAGATGTGGCCGCGCCACGTGAGCAGGTAGACGGCGGCAGCCGCGCCCAGGGCGCCGGCGAAGGCGACGACAGGCAGCAGGACCGGCGGCCGGTGGGAGATGATCCACCAGACGGCGGCCACCGAGGCGCCCGCGTTGATACCGATCACGTCCGGCGAGACCAGCGGGTTGCGGAGGAGCCCCTGGAAGATCGCACCGGACATGGCCAGGGCGGGCCCCACCAGCATGGCGGCCAGCACCCGCGGGAGCCGGAGGCCCATCACGATGAAGGCGGCGTCCGCCGGGGCGGAGCCCAGGAGCGCCCGCACCACGTCGGCCAGCGGGAGGCGGAAGCTGCCCAGGGTAAGGCCCCAGGCGCCCAGGGCGAGGAGCGCGGCCGTTGCGAAGGCCACCCGGGCGGCCATGCGCAGGTCGATGCGAAAGGCGACAGGGCCGACTTGCACCAGACGCAGGCGGCGGCTCATGGCTTGCGGTTCGTCCGGACGGGCGCCGGTTGCTGTCGGGCGTACACTCATCGCTCAGCCACCCTCCGGCGCCGGGCCATGGAGATGAGGAAGGGGGCGCCCACCAGGGCGGTCACAACGCCCACCTGCAGCTCCGACGGGCGGGCCAGGACCCGGCCCAGGATGTCGGCGCCCAGGAGCAGCGCCGGGCCCAGGAGCAGGCTGAAGGGCAGGATCCAGCGGTAGTCGGATCCGACCCAGGCCCGGACGATGTGGGGTACCGCCAGCCCCACGAAGCCGACGGGGCCCGCCAGAGCCACGGCCGATCCCGCCAGCAGCACCACGAGGCCCGCCACGGCAGCCCGCATGCGGCCCGTGTGCATGCCGAGGGAGCGGGCGGCGTCCTCGCCCAGGCTGAGCGTGTTGAGCTGCCGCCCCAGGAGGAGGGCGCCCAGGAGGCCCGCCGCCAGGAACGGGACGACGGGCGGGAGCAGGTTCAGGCTGCGGCCAGCCAGCGACCCGGCCAGCCAGAAGCGGACCACCTCCAGCGTCTCCTTGTTCAGGAGCAGCAGGGCGGTCGTCCACGACCCCAGCAGCGCGCTGATGATGACGCCCGCCAGCGCCAGCTTCACCGGCGAGGCGCCGCCCCCGGCCGATGCGATGCCATAGACGAGCACTGATGCGCCGAGGGCGCCGGCGAAAGCGAACCAGATGTACTGCAGCGGATGGGTCATGTGGCCGAGGTAGACGGCCGCGACGATCGCGAAGGAGGCGCCGGCGTTCACCCCCAGCAGCGATGGCTCGGCCAGGGGGTTCCGGGTGGCGGCCTGCATCGCCGAGCCGGCGACGGCCAGGGCGGCCCCCACGCCCAGCCCGATGACCGTGCGGGGCAGGCGCATCGTGCGGACCACCGTCTGGGTGTAGGAGTCGGGGTCGTAGTCGGTGAGCGCCGCCAGGGCGTCGGCGGTGGTGACCGGGATCGACCCTACCCGCAGGCTCAGCAGCGCCACGACGACGAGGGCGCCGGCCAGCAGCAGGAGGGCTGCCGGCCGGCTGACCCTTGCCGGGCTACCGGACCACATCGGGATCGGCCGCCTTCACGGCCGCCGTGATGTCCTCCAGGATCGTCGCCAGCCCGTCCCAGCTGTACGGGGGAACGGCGACCCAGGGGTAGACCTGCCCGGCCTTCACCGCCGGGATATGGTTCCAGGTGGGCACCTGGGCGGCCAGCTCGGGCGGCTGGACCACGCCGGTCCGGCTGTCGTAGAAGAGGACGTCGGCCTGATACCGGAGGGCCTGCTCCCAGCTCAGGGCCTCCCAGTACATCTCGGGATTATCGGGGACGACGATGTTCATGCCCAGCTCCTGCAGGTATGCGAGGTCGGCGTAGTAGGGCGGGTTGCTCACCCAGAGCGTCTCCAGCGACCCGGCGCCGAACATGACCGTGAGGTCGGGCTTCTCGGCGAGGGCGGCCTGCAGCGCCGCGCTGGCCTCGTCGAAGTGCCTGCGGGCGTCGGCCACCTCGGGGGCGTTCAGGTCGGCGCCCAGGGCGGCGGCCAGGTCCTCGAACCGCTGCACGGCCTCCTTGATGGGCCGCTGGCCGACGGTGATACCCACAGTCGGGGCGATGACCTCCACCTGCGGCTGCACGTCGGGCAGGATGTACCAGAGTTCGGGCGGCACGTACATGATGCTCACGATGAGGTCAGGCTTCAGCGCCGCGAGCTTCTCCAGATCCAGCTCGCCCCACTCCTCGCCCACCGAGGTCACCCGGCTCAGGTCGACGTCCCCGATCGTGGGGTCGTTGCTGCCGTCGGGCAGGCGCTGGGGGCCGAAGACGCCGACCACCTCGAAGCCCAGGGCCCACAGGGAGGCGGCCGCCGTGGACTGCGCGACGACGCGGGCCGGCCGCTTGGGGAGGGTCACCGTGACGCCCCGGTCGTCGGTGAAGGTCCAGGGCTCGCTTTCGGCGTTGCCCACAGGGTTGTCGCCGGCTGCCGGGTCGGACGAGCCCGAACCGGCAGAGCTGTTGCCTGCGGGAGAGCTGTTGCCAGGGGCGGGGCCGGAGGTGTTGCCGGGAGCGGCGGTACAGCCAGTCAGGACCACAACGGCCAGCAGGGCGGCCAACAGGGTGCGGACGCGCATCGGGGAAGCCTCCTTGGGGTGAGATGCGTCAGTGGTGGTGATGGTGGTGGTGTGACCCGGCGTTCTGGCGGGACTGGATCAGCCGGGCCACCCGCTTCTCGTCGGATTCGAGGTAGCAGTTGGTGCAGTACCGGTCTTCCTGGTCCTGAAAGCGGGGCAGTGTGTACCTGAGGCAGCAGTGCGCCTGCACGACGATCTCCTCGGTCTTGCCGTCCACGGTGTACTGGAGCCTCCGGGGCATGCGGCGGACCGGGAAGGAGCGGCCTTCGACCGCCTGCGCCCACAGTGCCCATGCGGCGTCGAGTCCCAGCCCGGTGCGTCCGGCGGCGAGGAACCCTGTGGCGAGGAAGTCCAGCAGGATGCCCCAGCCGGCGGCACGGGTGATGAGGCCCCTGGACACCAGGGCTTCCATCAGCGGCTCGGCCAGGCCGGATACCTCAGCGAAGAGGGCGTCGGCCAGGGTGGAGCGGGCTGGTATCGTCTCCAGGCCGGGGGTGCCTGCGGCAGGATCCTCGGGGGCGACCAGCGCCCGTGGCTCAAGGAGTCGCATGGCGGGGCGGCGGCCGGTACGGTCGCCATTGCGCAGGGCGATGTTGCCGCGCAGCCGGACCACGCGCCCGTCGGCGGCGTAGATGTAGCCTGCGAGCACCAGGGGAAGGAAGTGGACGATCCGGAACAGGCGGGTGCCGATGAACGGCGGCGGGCCCCCGAAGTCGCCGGAGATCTGCTCCAGCAGCCGGTCTCTGAACGACGGCTCGTCCAGGGCCTCGTAGCGGTACCAGCCGTCGCTCTGACCGGGGTCACCCCAGCTGACCTCCGCCCACTTGTTGAGGGCGGCGACCTGCTGGATGGACGGGATCAGGGGCGAGTCCGTCCAGATGCTGCAGTGGGCGGGACCGGGTTCATCCTGCATGCACGGATCCCCCCAGGTTCGCCGGCTCCTGGCCGGTATATGTGATAATGATTATCAGTACCATTGGCAGTCTAGCGGCTGCAGTGGCTGCGCGTCAATAGGCTATCTCAGCTACCTGTGCCTGTTCGGGATCGGGCCATCGCCCGATCCGACCCGGGGGGACAAAAGTCGCCCGCCTGGCGCCGGGTGGCCAGACGGGCTGTGTCTCTGAGGTGTGCGGTGGGCGGGAGCCACGGGGCCAGGGCTCCGTGGGGGCGGGCCTGCGGGCGGGCATAGGTTCTGTTCGTGCTGACTGTTGATGGGGCCCCTCGGGGGGCATAGGTTCTGTTCGTGCTGACTGTTGATGGGGCCCCTCGGGGAGCGTAGGTTCTGTTCGTGTTCGCTGTTGACGGGGTTCGGGTCGGACATCGGATCTGTTCTGGCTCAGTGTTGACCGTGGAAGTGGAGGGGCGTAAGGGTTGATTGCCCCGGCGATCTCGGGCTGGGAGGTCGTGCGGGTGTCGGCGTGCACAGGGCCTGCTCGGGCTAACTACAGTGCGCCTCTGTAGGGTTGACCACTGCGTGCCGTTCCCGGGTTGACCGGTGGAGGGGACCGGTCGGGCCAAGGTTCTGCCTGTGCTGCTCAGTGGGCGATCAACAGTGAAGTAGAACAGAATGGAGGACTGGGGCGGATCTCGGGGGGGGGAGGGGGGCAGTGCCCGACCTCCGACCGTGCGGCCGCCGTCCCACTCGTAAGGGTGACGCTCACCGTGCGATCAACAGTCAAGCAGAACAGAACGGATGTCTGGCGGCGGCCCCCCGGGCAGCGGCCGACCTCCGTCCGTGCGGCCGCCGTCCCACTCGTACGGGTGACCGTCAGCAAGCGATCAACAGTGAACTAGAACAGAACGAATGTCTGGCGGCGCCCCCCCGGGGCAGCGGCCGACCACCGACCGTGCGGGCGCCGTCCCACTCGTACGGGTGACCGTCAGCAGGCGATCAACAGTCAAGTAGAACAGAACGAATGTCTGGCGGCCGCCCCCCGGGCAGCGGCCGACCTCCGTCCGTGCGGTTGCCATCCCACTCGTACGGGTGACCGTCAGCAGGCGATCAACAGTCAAGTAGAACAGAACGAATGTCTGGCGGCGCCCCCCCGGGGCAGCGGCCGACCACCGACCATGCGGCCGCCGTCCCACTCGTACGGGGGACCGTCAGCAGGCGATCAACAGTCAAGCAGAACAGAACGAATGTCTGGCGGCGGCCCCCCGGGGGCAGTTGCCGGCCGAAGGGCTCCGGACCCCGGCCGTCGTCCTACCTCATGTGGAGGGATGGAGATGCTGACCTTTCTCCTGTGGATTCTGCTGCTGGTGATTGCCCCGCCCCTGGCCCTCCTGGCGCTCGTGCTCTACCCGCTGGTCTGGCTGCTGCTGTTGCCGTTCCGCATCGTGGGCATCGCCGTGGACGGCGTTCTGAAGCTGATCTGGGCCGTGGTGACGTTGCCCGCGCGAGTGTTGGGCTGGCGGGGGTGACGTCCACGGACGCGGCGGCTCCTCGGCCCGTGCGGAAGCCGCATAAACGAAAGAGCGCCCCGCCGCCCGGTCGGGGCAGGACGCCGCGTGCCGCCCAGCAGGAACGGAGGGGATCCCGTGCCGTATGCCGCCCGCAGGAAGCGGAGGGGGTCCCGTGCCGTTTGCCGACCCCCAGGAAGCGGAGGGAGCCCGCACCGTTTGCCGCCCCCAGGAAGCGGAGGGGATCCCGCACCGTTTGCCGACCCCCAGTAAGCGGAGGGAGTTCAGCACCGTTTGCCGACCCCCAGTAAGCGGAGGGAGTTCAGCACCGTTTACCGACCTCCAGGAAGCGGAACACGTCACGTACCACCTACCTACCTGCAGGAAGCAGAGGGCGTCACGCACCGCGTGCCGACCCGCAAGTGGATGGCGTGACGTGCCACTTGGCGCGCTGATCCCGCAAGGGGGAGTTTACGCACAGCAGGTGTTCTGTTGAATAGGGCAAAATAGATACGGAAGTCAACATTGGGAGGAGTGAAGGGCTTTGGCCGTGCCGGCCTACGAGGTCAGGAACCTGGTGAAACGATACGCCCCTGACCTGCCACCTGCCAACGACGGGCTTTCGTTAGACATTTACCAAGGCGAGATCTTCGGCCTCCTTGGCCCCAACGGCGCTGGCAAGACGACCCTCGTCCGTCAGCTGACCGGCCTGACCCGGCCCACCTCGGGCACCATCCGCCTGTTCGGCCACGACGTCGTGGCCGATCCGTCGCTGATTCACCACTGGGTCGCCCTCCAGCCGCAGGGGCTGGCCCTTCCCAGCCAGGAGATGCCCCGCGAGCTGCTCGTGTTGACGGGGCAGCTGCGGGGCATGACTGTTGCTGCCGCCCGGAAGCAGGCGGACGAGCTGATCGAGGCCTTCAATCTCGGTGGTAAGCTGAAGGTGCCGTTTCACCGCCTGTCCGGCGGGCAGAGGCGGCTGATCTCCATCGCCCTGGCCCTGATGGGGGACCGGCCGGTGCTGGTCTTCGACGAGCCCACCAATGACCTGGACCCGGAGGTGCGGCGGGTCGTCTGGCAGCGCATCCAGGAGGGGGCGCGCGGGGGACGGACCGTGATCCTGGTCACCCACAACGTGGTCGAGGCGGAGACCGTCCTGGACCGGGTGGCCATCGTGCGGCGGGGGCAGATCCTCGCCCTGGGCACCCCCGGCGAACTCAAGGGACGGGTGGCCGGGAACGTCCGGCTGGAGCTCCTCTTCCGGCCGGGCGGCGACGAGCAGGCGGCCGGGTGGCTGCTGGAGCGGTCGGCCATCCCGATGGGGGCCCGGCGCTACGCCGTCATCGTCCCGCGGCCGCAGGCGGCGGAGGCCATATCCGACGTCCTGCCCCGGCTGGAGTTGCTGGACGACTTCCGGATCGTCACGCCCAACCTCGAGGACGTCTACCTGGAGCTGAGCGGGGGTGAGTCTATTGGCAGCTGACGCCGTCACGAGGGAGGAAACCCGGGCCAAGCCGCGGTACGCGCTGTCCTGGGCGCAGCAGTTCCGGCTCCTGTTCCGCCTCCAGTTCTCCGACTACCGGGCGAGCCTGCCGTTCTTCATCCTGTTCAGCATCCTGATGCCCGTGGGCTTCCTGTACGTGTTCGGCAGCAACGCGGCCAGGCCGGGCGCGGACGCCAGCTGGTTCCTCGCCGGCAACGTGGTGGTGTCGGTCTGCTTCGGCGCCAGCTCCTTCGCGATCGCCAGGGTGGCCTGGCTCCGCATCCGGCATGAGATGGACTTCTACGGCACGCTGCCGGTGAAGCGCACCGCCTTTCTGGCCACGCTCTTCTGCCTGGGTCAGATGTCGGCGCTGCCGGGCATGGTGAGCAGCCTGCTCGTGGGCAGCTGGATGCTGGGGATTCCGCTGCAGAATACCCTGGCGGCGGTGCCGCTGACGCTCCTCGCCGCGGCCAGCCTGACGCTGGTGGGCGCGGGCATCGGCGGCCTGTGCCGGACCCAGGCCGAGGTGAACCTGTACAGCAACCTGGTCGTCATCGTGGTGACCTTCCTGTCGCCGGTGCTGGTGCCGGTGGACCGGATGCCCGCGCTGTTGCGGGTGACGTCCTACCTGCTCCCGCCCGGGCAGGCAGCCATGGCGATCACCGACTCGCTGCATGGCGACTACGGCCCGCGGTTCTGGACCTTCTTCGCACTGCTCTGTCTCTGGCTGCTGGCCGCCGGCATCCTGGTGGTCAAGAAGCTGGACTGGCGGGCTGACTGAGGGTGTGGGGGCTTTCGGCGCCCGAGCATCTGGACCGGCAGGCTGAGTGAGGGTGTGAGGGCTTCCGGCTCGAGAGCGCCTGGTCTGGCGAGCTGACCGAGGGTGTGGAGGCTTCCGGCGCCCGAGCATCTGGACCGGCAGGCTGAGTGAGGGTGTGAGGGCTTCCGGCTCGAGAGCGCCTGGTCTGGCGGGCTGACCGAGGGTGTGGAGGCTTCCGGCGCCCGAGCATCTGGACCGGCAGGCTGAGTGAGGGTGTGAGGGCTTTCGGCTCGAGAGCGCCTGGTCCGGCGAGCTGACCGAGGGTGTGGGGGCTTCCGGCGCCCGAGCATCTGGACCGGCAGGCTGAGTGAGGGTGTGAGGGCTTCCGGCTCGAGAGCGCCTGGTCCGGCGGCTGACCGAGGGTGTGGAGGCTTCCGGCGCCCGAGCGCTCGGACCTGCGGGCTGATGGCGGGGTGAGCCAGCGGCGCGGAGGTAACCCGGCGGTGCGCGCTCACGGAGTCCTGCGGAAGAGGCCCGGGTACTCAATGACCAGACCGTCGGCATCCACGGTGAGCACGGCGGCGAAGCCGGTCTCCAGCGCCTCGTAGCGGTAGCGACCGTCGCCCAGGTTCGTGTACCGCTGCCGCACGGGCCGGACGTTCAGCCCGGGCGACTGGATATAGACCACGCGGATCTCAGCGGACTCGCCCGCGGCCAGCTGCAGCCGGCGGATGGGCAGCGTGTTGGTGAAGGGCGTGACGGAGATGTCCACGTCGGTGCAGCCTGCCAGCGCGGGCAAGGTGACGCCGTCCCCGTCCCGCCAGGTGCCGTCTGGCTCCCGAAGCAGGTCGACCCGTCCGTCCCGGTCCTGGACGGCCACCCGCCTGACCTGCCAGGCGGGGTCCAGCTCCAGGTGATAGGAGACGCGCGCCGACTCGCCGGCGCGTCCGCCCTCCACCACGGAGTCCGCGCTGATGACCCCGTCCTCGGTGTGGAGGACGAGTTCCTCCGTCCCCGGTGATACCAGCGCTGCCCATCGCAGCAAACGCTTCATCACGATCCCCCCTGTTGCCGATCTGAATCGAACGCTGAACAGGACCTCGCCGGGAGGTTGCTATGGAGCTCCACCTTGCTCGCCGCCTCGAGCGGTTCCGGGCCGCCCTGCAGGTCTCCTTCGCCCGCACCTGCGCCCGCATCTATCCCGACGCTTCCCCGGCCTGGGAGGATGCGGCCGGAGGCTGGGCTGTCTACACCCACGAGGGCACGCCGGTCAACCGGGCCATAGGGATGGGCCTGGACGGTCCGGTGACCGCCGCCGTTCTGGACCGGGTGGAGTCCTTCTACTTCGACCGGGGTGCGCCGTGCCAGGTGGACGTGACCCCCTTCACCCACCCGTCCCTCCTCGCCCTGCTGGAGCAGCGGGGATACCGGCGGAGCCTTTCGCTCCACATGCTGTACTGTCATCTCCCCGGGGGCGGGAAACCGGTTGACGTGCCCGGGGAGCAGGGTCGGGCTCCAGGGAGGTCGGCCGCTGACGGCATCGCGGTAGAGGCGGTGCCGGCGGAGCCCGATGCCCTTACGGCTTGGGTGGACCTTGTGACCGCCGCCTTCGGCTACGCGGTGCCGCCGGGGGCGGTGAACCTGATCCGCATCAGCGCCTTCCAGCCGGAGACCACCGCCTTCCTGGCCCGGGTCGACGGGCGGCCCGCAGGGGGAGGCGTCCTCCAGGTGATCGGGCCGGACGCCTACCTGGGCTCCACAGCGGTCCTGCCGGCGTTGCGGCACCGGGGGGTCCACGCCACCCTGCTGCGGACCCGCCTGGCGGCTGCCGCCCGTGCGGGTTGTACCCTCGCACAGGCGCAGACCGAGCCCGGGAGCGCGTCGGAGCGGAACCTGCTGCGGGCGGGGTTTCGTGTGGCGTACCCGCGGACGACCATGGTGCGCGCGTGCCCGCAAAGCGCAGCGAGATGCCCGGGTCCTCCCCGGCGCTAACCTGATGCCGGGCTGTGACCGTTGGTTCAAGGAGGGCTCCTGCACGGCGGCGTGCAGGAGCCCTCAGTCCAGACGGGCCACCGGGGCCGGCAACCCACACGGCTTCGGGGTTTTCTACGGGTCCGGGCAGGACAGGAGGGTACCTGGTGTACAGGGATGTGACGCAGGACCTCAACTGGCGGGCCGAATGAGGCGTGGCCCCTGCTCAAGCGACGCGGTGGAACAGGCCAGGTTACCCCAACCGACCCGCCGGCATCCACGGTGAGCACGGCGGTGAAGCCGGTCGCCAGCACCTCAGTCTATCTGGTGAGGTACACCCACAACCCGAGCACGATGGGACCGACCAGGAAGACCAGGATCGACCAAAATGCAAGGGATCTTCTTTCCCTTTCCTGGCGGTGGAGCCACGCCTCGCGCGCACGCGCCTGGAGGTCCTGTCTGGTGGCCTGGTCCTGAAGGCTCGCCACGGCCTCGTTACTGAACTGGCCCGCTGCGCCGTGCAGGCCGGTCGCCGGTGCAGGCGCAGGTCCGGTCCACACTTCGAAGGCCATGTCGTGTGCGGCGGCGTACTCTGCGGCGGCATGGAACTTCGCCTGGCTGGCCGGGTCCGATTCCGTCTGACGTGCCTTCACCTCAACCAGGACCTTTCGCCCGTCGTCATAGTGCACCAGGAGGGTAGGTGTGAAGTAGTACACCTGTTGCCCGAGACGATACGGGATGCGCAGCGGCCGGATCTCGAAGGAGACGACGGCCCTGTTCCGGACGAGCGCGCGGAAGATCCGCTCCTCCAGCGGCGACTGGCAAGTACCTGCGCCGCCGGGAATCTTCTGCGCGCGAAACTGGAAAGGGTACACTCTTCCGTGGCCCGTCGACCCGCCGCCTACGTTGTGGACGCCGCCTGTCAGGTGCACTGGTCATTCACCCCTTGCCATAGCCAGCTTCGGTGTACGTTGGTCCGGTTCCTGTTGGGATGGCCGCCCTCCCGCGGCAGCGAGGGTCGGGCGTCACGCCGGAGTATGCCGGTTGAGCCGGGCGTAGAGCCCCCGGTTCCGGCGGTAGACGGTCAGGAAGGCGCGGAAGAGCTCGTCGTAGGTCTGGCGGTGCGCCGGGTTGGGCTCGAAGGTGCGGGCGACGGCCACCAGCTCCGGCACGTCGGAAAAGCCCAGCTCACCCAGGCCCACGAGGGCCACGAGTCCGGCGCCGCGCACGTTCGCCTCCAAGGGGCGGTCCACCTGGTGGACCGCCCTGTTCAGTACGTCGGCGTAGACCTGGCACCAGAGCGCCGACCGGGCGCCGCCGCCGATCAGGCGCAGGGGCTCCATCCGCCGCTGGGCGAAGGACTCCACGGCACCCAGCAGCCAGCGGGCGTTGCACGCGACCCCTTCCAGCACCGCCCGGACCAGGTGGCCCCGGGTGGTCCGCAGGGAGAGGTTGTGGAATCCGCCCCGGACCCAGGGGTCCTCCACCGGGGTCCGCTCGCCGTAGAGCCAGGGGGTGAAGATGAGCCCGTCGCTGCCGGGGGGCACTTGAGCCGCGGCGGCCAGCAGCCGTTCGATCGCTCCCGGCCCGCCGGAGTGATGCGGGCCCCCGGCCGCAGCGCCGGCTGAGTGGGGGTCCGCGGCCCCGGCCGGTGCCCCGGCTGAGTCCAGGCATGCCGCCTCCCCGCCTGGCCCGCCAACGCCGTGCGGGTTCAGCGCCCCGCCTTCCGGGCGCGTGCCAGCTGCTTCGCCGGGCTCGCACAGCAGGTCCCGCAGGTGGGTGAGGCAGGCGCCGGCGGTCTCCTGCTCGTTGGCGATCAGGTACCGCCCCGGGATCGCCGAGGGAATCGCCGCCATGTTGTGCAGGAGGTCCGTCTTCATCCAGGGCACGTGGGCCGAGATCCAGGAAGAGGTGCCCACGTAGAGGTGGGGCTCCAGGTCCCGGGTGGCGCCGGAGCCGACGGCCGCGGCGTGGATGTCCGGCGTCCCGGCCACCACGTGGGTCTCGGGGCGCAGCCCCAGCTCGTCCGCCACGTCCGGGCGGAGCTTGCCCAGCACCGCCGTGGCGGGCAGCATGTCGGGCAGCTGCGCCCGGTCGAGCCCGGTGGCGGCGAGGAGGTCGGGGTCGTAGCGGATCTGGTACGGGTCCCGGTTGTCGGTGACCCAGTGGAGCGTCATGGCCTCGTAGGTGGAGGCGAACTCGCCGGTGAGGCGGAGGTTCAGGTAGTCCTTGGGCTCCAGGAACTTGTGCGCCGCGGCGTACACGTCGGGGCGGGCGCGGCGGATGTAGAGGATGTGGGCGAGGGAGTCCTTGCCCGCATGGCCGGGGATGCCGCCCGTCCGGCGGATCCAGAGCCAGAGCTTGTCCACGCCGTAGCCGGAGATCGCGACGGGCCCGCCGGTCAGCCGGGCGACGTCCGGCGCGCCGCGGGTGTCCATCCAGCTGATGGCCGGCATCAGGGGCCGGCCGCTGCGGTCCACGGCCACCGTGGCGGACCACTGGGCGGTGCAGCCGATCGCCGCGATCTGACCGGGAGAGGCGACGCCCCGGGCCAGCAGGCGGTGGGTGGCGGCCACCAGGGCGGCCCACCACTCGTCGGGGTCCTGCTCCGCCCCGCCGCCGGGCAGCAGGTGAAGGTGCACCGGGTGGGACTCCAGGGCGGCCACCCGCCCCGTGAAGGTCACCAGGGCCGCCTTCAGGGCCGAGGTGCCCAGGTCGTAGGCCAGTACGTACCGCTCCGCCATGGCCTACACCCTGTAGAGCAGGTCGATGAAGCCGGTGAGCACCTGGCGGACCATGTCGGGCGGGGCCGCAGCGGCCATGCCGTAGACGGGGGCCATGCCCGTCTGCCTCTCGGGGTTGGCCGCGACGGTCTCCACGGCAGCCCGCAGGTCGGCCAGGAAGCGGTCGACCACCCCCGGCTGCGCATGGCGCAGCGTGACCGCGATGTGGAAGGCCGGCGGCCGGTGCAGGCCGTTGAGGACCCAGCCCCGCTCGGCCATCTCCTGCATCACCTGGTAGATGTTGAGGGTGTCGGAGGCCACGGCGATCACCCAGAGGGGGTCGCCCAGGATCTGAAGGCCCGGGATCTGCCGGATGCCCGCCTTGATCTGATCTGCCGCCGCCAGGATGCGCCGGGTGGCCTCCAGGTAGCCCTCCTCGCCCATGGCGAGCATGGCGGCCCAGGCGGTGGCGCTGAGCGCCCCGGGCCGGCTGCCGGCGAAGGTGGGGGAGAAGTAGAGGCCGCCGGGCCAGTCGGCTGCGGTGAAGTACTGGTGGTGCAGGAGTTCGGGGGTCCGGTAGAGGATGACGGAGGTCCCCTTGGCGCCGTAGCCGTACTTGTGGGTGTCGGCCGAGATGGAGGTGACGCCCGGGAGGCGGAAGTCGAATGGCGGCACGGGGTAACCCAACCGCTCCGCCCAGGGGAGGACGAAGCCGCCGAGGCAGGCGTCCACGTGGCAGCCGATCCCGTGCTCCGCCGCCAGGGCGGCCAGCTCGGGGATGGGGTCGATGACGCCGTGGGGGAAGCCCGGCGCCGATCCGGCGATGACGACGGTGTTGGGGGTGATGGCCTCCCGGACGGCCTGGACGTCGGCCCGGTAATCGGGGCCCACCGGCGTGCGGATCAGCCTGATGCCGAAGTACTGCGCGGCCTTGTCGAAGGCGGCGTGGGCGCTGACGGGCACCACCGCCTCGGGCTCGGTGATGCCCTTGGTCGCGCGGGCCCAGTCCCGGTAGGTCTTCATGGCGAGCAGCAGCGACTCGGTGCCGCCGGAGGTCAGGGTGCCGCAGGCGGTCTCCGGGCCGTTCAGCATCCGGGCGGTCATGGCGACGATCTCCGCCTCGAACTTGGCGGCGCTGGGCCAGAGGTCGGGGTGGAGGGGGTTGGACTGGGAGTGGAGGGCGTAGACCTGGTTGAGGAAG
Source organism: Symbiobacterium terraclitae (assembly GCF_017874315.1). NCBI lineage: Bacteria > Bacillati > Bacillota > Clostridia > Eubacteriales > Symbiobacteriaceae > Symbiobacterium > Symbiobacterium terraclitae. The sequence continues at coordinate 26,646 of NZ_JAGGLG010000014.1, forward strand.
GCGATGTGCTCGTCGTCGCCGTGGTAGACGGCGCCGGAGGCGTAGCCCTCCCGCCACCGGGGGGCCTCGGCCTCCTGCATGGCGGCGATCTCGGCGAGGATCTCCTCCCGGGGCCGGCCGGTCGCGGGCAGGCGGGCGTGGGAGGGGAACCGGTTCCGGTAGGGCTTGACCTGGGCCTCGAGGGCGGCGAGCAGGTCCATGGGGCATCCCTCCTTGCAGGCGATTGCGATTGAATTCCGCGAATGTCGCAATAGTCCTGCATACAAGAGGGGGCGCCTGGGGTTCTGCCTTGCAACGTAGGATGGGCGGAGCGATGCCAGGGGCAGAAGGACCGCGACAAGATCCGGGGAGGCGGGTCCTGGTTTCGTGAGAGTGCTTGAGTTATCTGCAGGACGGTTCCGGCGGCTGTGCAGTTAACACAGGCAGACAACGCGGAGGCCCGGTCAGGTCCGAAAGGACCGACCGGGCCTCGGTGAGCCAGATGCGACTGCGTCAGTCAGTGCACGGTCGCGGCGTTATCAGACTGGGGACGGACGGCCGCAGATGCGCGCCGCTGCCAGGGCGAAGACGGCCAGGCTGTGCTGCAGATCCGCCTCGTTGATGTCAAAGCGGGGGGTGTGGTGGCCGGCCTTATGATCGGTTCCCTGGACCATGTAGAGCGTCTGCGCGCCGCGCTGCGCGGCGCGGGCGGCGAGGACAGTGAAGTCGTCGCTGCCGCCAGTGACGTGCCCTGCGTTGTGGACGGTGAGGCCCGGGACGTATGCCGCCTCCTCGGCGATCAGCGCGGCCAGCTCGGGGCTGTTCTGGGAGCTGAGGCCGCGACCCTGCACCGATATGGAGAGCTCAACCTCCTGCGCGATGGCGGCGCCCTCCAGCACCTTCCGGGCGCGGTCCTCCATGTACTTGAGGATCTGATCCGTGGCGCCGCGCACCTCCAGCTGCATGTAGGCGTCGGCGGGAATGACGTTGCGGCCTGTGCCGCCCCGGACGACGCCCACGTTGATCCGCGAGGTGCCCTCCCCGTGGCGGGAGATCGCATAGAGCCCCTGAACCGCCTGGGCCATCGCCAGTACGGCGTTGTGCCCCATGTGGGGCGCGGCGCCCGCATGGGCCGGGATGCCCGTGAAGGTCACGTCGAGCTTGGAGGAGGCCAGCAGCCCGTCGATCCGCGTGTAGAGGTGACCCGAAGGCACGCCGCAGCCCAGGTGAGCGGCCAGGAGGAAGTCGACGTCGTCGACGACACCGGCCTCGGCCATGGGGTTGGCGCCGCGGCAGCCCTCCTCCGCCGGCTGGAAGAGGAGGCGGATGGTGCCGCAGAGATCGTCGGCGATCCGGGTGATGATCTCGGCGACGCCCAGTCCGATGGCGGTGTGCCCATCGTGACCGCAGGCGTGCATCTCGCCGGGATGGCGGGACGCGAACCCTCCCGTGAAGGGGGCGTGATCGGGATCGGTGCTCTCGGCCACCGGGATGCAGTCCATGTCAAACCGCATCGCCAGGGTGGGTCCGGGGCGCCCGGTGCGCCATTCCCCGACCACGCCGGTCAGCCCCCCGCGCATCAGGGGCAGGAACTCCGGGTCCGCTCCTTCGCCCTCCGCCCGCCTGTAGGCGGCCTCCAGCTCTTCGGCGCTCGGGAGCCCGAGCAGCGCGTCCGGGTCCATGACGTCCCGGCCGACCTTCACCGCGTATCCCAGGTCCCGCAGGCGGCGGGCAACCCGGCTGGCGGTGCGGAACTCCATGTGGCCGAGTTCCGGGTACATGTGGAGGTCCCGGCGGGTGGCGACGACGGTGGGAAGGACGGCGGAGACGAGCGACAACAGCTTCTGGCGCATGATCCCGACCTCCTGTCAGGTTGCAGTTGACTAAGCACTTCGCCAGACATGTCTGCATGGCCTGTCGGCGGAGGCTCCTGTATGTTGAGCGGCATATTCGGCGGAGCAAATGCGAGTGATCCTGCTGATGGGCCGCAGCGACGCCATCCATGCCGCGGCGATGCGTATCCCGGAGGGCTATCGCACGCTGGCGCTCAACCTCTTCGGCCTGCTGGTCCTCCTGTCGTTGACAGTCCTGCGCTCCGTCCTGGTGCGGGCAAGACCCGGCCCCAGGTAAGCAGAAGCAAGCCCGTCCCCAGGCGGCTCTGGCCGCTGCCACCGGGGACGGGCCGTTTTGTCCGGGTCGTGCCGGAGTGCGGAGCCCGGCGTGGTTGGGCGGAAGCGAGGCTGCACAGCACGCTGTGGGTGGAGCGTGCACGTGACTCATGCTCTCGACGTCGAAGGGCTCAAGCAGGTGCATTTCCAGGGGGGGGTAGAAGTTTAAATGTTGTGCGATCTGGACCGCGCCGTGCGGGAGAGGCGCCTCGCCGCCGTCAGGCGACGCAGCGGGTCAGGCCCGTCGAACGCTGCACATCCGCGCATCCCCGGACGGGCCGACCGGCGACGCCGTCCGATCCCGCGGCCGGGGCGACCGGCCGACCGGTGACCCCGTCCGATCCCGCGGCCGGGGGGCCGGCCGACCGGCGGGGCGGAGTTGAGGGGGGCGCTGCGCAGCGAGATCCCCGGGCTGCTCCCGGTTCAGGCGTTTGCGCACTACGTGGGCGAGGACCGGGAGGGGATCCGGGCCCGGTTCAGGCGGGTGCACGAGTGTGTGTTGTATGAGTTGAAACTTGGTCAGGGCGGGCAGTGACCGTCCTCGCTGGCTCAGCGCAGCAGCTGCGTGACCGTTTCGGGCACCTCGTGCAGCCCCGTCACGATCGCATCCGGGATGCACTCCTCAAACGCGACGGGCGGGTGGCCGTGGAGCACCCGGTCCCGTTCCAACCGCTGCCGGAGCCACGCCGTCGCAGCCCCGGGCCGCCGCCAGGGCGGGAGGTCCCGGACGCCATCCGGGAGCGCCTCGTAGCCCGAGACACCGGGCTGCACGATGTAGACCGCCATCCACCCCGCCCGGCGGGGACCCGCCACGTCGTGCGGGAGGGTGTCACCCACGTGAATTCGGGGGCTTCCCAGCGGCTCCGCCGCCCGGAAGATCTCGGGCAGGGGCTTCGTGGTGCCCACGGCGTCCGGCGTCACCATGGCGGCGAAGTAATCCCGGATTCCCAGCTGCACGAGGATCGGCTCCTGGTAGACCTGGTACCCGTTGGTGACGGTGACCAGCGTGTGTCCCCGGTCCGTCAGCGCCTGCAGGCACTCCCTGGCTCCCGGGTAGAGCCAGACCATGCCGGGCACCTGCACGTACTGGCGCACCAGCGCGGGCACGTCGAGGCGGCCCGGGTACCCGAGCCCCTCGGCTACCCGCCGCACCACGTCGTCCCAGTCGTATGCCTCCACGTACCGGCCCGCCTGCATGCGGGCCCGGTGCTCCGCGAGGATCTGGCGGAGCACCTCCCGGAAGGCCTCCTCGGGGTCTCCGCCCACGTGCGGGGCCAGCTCCCGCTGGATGTGGCCGAACACGCCATCCGGGCGCCCGGCGTGAAAGGGGTTGCGCTGCAGCACCCCGTCGAGGTCGAAGGAGACGAGTGCCAATCGCGCCACCTCACTTGACGGCGCCCTGGGTCAGGCCCGCGATGAACTGCCGGCTCATGAAGGCGAACATGACAATGACCGGCACGATGGAGATCGCCAGCGCGGCGAAGAGCGTCGGCCAGTCGGTGGCGTACTCGCCGAAGAAGACGCTGAGGCCGACCGGCACGGTCATCAGCTTCTTGTCTCTGAGGAAGATCAGCGGGAAGAAGAAGTCGTTCCAGGCGCCCAGCGCCTCGAAGATCGCCACCGTCGCCAGCGCCGGCCGCACCAGCGGCATCATGATCCGCCAGTAGACGGTCCACATGCCGGCCCCCTCCACGACGGCCGCCTCCGCCAGCTCGTTGGGCACCTGCCGGAAGAACGTGGTCAGCAGGAAGATGTCAAACGGCATCGAGGTGCCCACGTAGATCAGGATCAGCGCCAGGTGGGTGTTCATCAGCCCCATGTCCCGCACCAGCAGGAAGAGGGGGATGATGGAGAGGCGGCTGGGCACCACGAGGCCGGCGATGAAGAGCCCCAGGATGAAGGAGCTCAGCCGGAAGCGGATGCGGGCCAGCACGAAGCTCGCCATGGAGGCCGCAAGCAGCGTCGCGACCGTCGAGGTGATGGTGACGTAGAGGCTGTTCTTGAAGTAGACGGCGAAGTTGGCCTCGCTCCAGGCCCGCAGGTAGTTGGACCAGACGAACTCCTGCGGCCAGCCGAAGGGGTTGACGATCAGGTCACGGGTGCTCTTCACCGACCCCAGCAGCATGGTGATGATGGGGAAGAGCACCACCAGCGCGTAGCTGCCGAGCACCAGGTGAAAGCCGATGACCGACCACCGCAGGCGCGGGTTCCGCCACACCATGGGCTACACCTCCACCTGGAAGCGCCGCTGGATGCGCGAGGCGAACAGCGACGCCGGAATCACGATCAGGAAGGTGACCACCGCCAGCGCGGCGCCGAGCCCCATGCCGGTGGCCGTCGAGCCCATGCCGCCGAAGGCCGTGCGGTAGAACAGGGTGCCGAGCAGGTCGGTGCTGTAGAAGGGGCCGGCCTCAGCGCCCTGCATCACGAACACGATCTCGAAGAGGCCGAAGGCGCCCGAGAAGTTGAGGGCCATGAGGTTGATGAGGTTGGGCAGGATGATCGGGAAGGTGATCCGCCAGAACTGGGTGAACCGGCTGGCCCCGTCCACCTCGGCCGCCTCGAGGATGTCCCTGGGCACCGAGAGCATCGCGGCCAGGGCGATCAGCACCGGAAAGCCGAGCCCGTGCCAGACATTGACGGCGATGACGGTGGGCAGGGCGAGGCGGCTGTCGCCCAGCCACGGCATGGCCAGGGCGCCCAGCCCCACCTTGCGGAGCAGGGCGTTGACCGCCCCGAACTGCGGGTTGAGCATCAGGCTCCAGAGGAAGCCCGTCACCGCGAGGGAGATGGTGTTGGGCATGAAGATCAGGCCCTTGTAGAAGCCGGCGCCCCGGCGGATCTGCGTCAGCATCCAGGCGAGGAGCGTGCCGAAGCCGGTGCTCCAGACGAGCAGCAGGCCGAAGACCACGAAGTTGTGGCGCAGGGCCCGCCAGAACATCGTGGAGAACGGCGGCTGATAGAGGAACCGGGCGTAGTTCTGCAGGCCCACCCACACCTTGGGCGAACCCGGCACCCCGTTCCAGTCGTAGAAGCTGAGCAGGATCGAGTTGAAAAAGGGGTATACCTTGAAGAGCAAGTAAGGAAGGAGGGCCGGAAGCAGCATCAGCCAGAAGCTGTACCGGCCCGGGCCCTTCTGTCCTGCGTACATGGGGCGCGTCCCCTCTCGCTACTTCTTGAATGCCGGGTACCAGGAGGCCAGGTCGGCCTGCACGGCCCGGGCGGCCTGCTCCGGCGTCAGCATGCCGGCGAACATGCCCTGGAGGTTGGCCCCGAGGCTGGTGGAGATGTCGGGCGTACCGCTGTCGAACGGCGAGCGGATGCGGAACAGGACCCTCAGGCCCAGCTCGTTCTTCTGCTGCACGGCCTTGGCCAGCATCGGGTGCTTCTCCTCATCGAACTTGACGTTCCGGTTGCCCGGGATCTCGGCGAAGAGGTCGGCGTAGAGCTGGGCGAACTCGTCGGTGGCGGTGTAGGCGACCACCCGCATGGCCGCCTCCTTCACCTTGGACTGGGCGTTCACCGCGTAGCCGCCGTCGACGTACGGGTAGATCCGCACCGGATCACCCGCCTTCGCGGGCGGGGCGAGGAAGGAGCCGAGCTGGAGGTTGGGGTCGGTGTTGAGGTAGTAGGTGTTCACGGCCCAGATGCCGTCGATGATCATCGCCGTCTGGCCGGTGGCGAACAGGGTGCGGGCGTCCCGCTGGGCGGTGCCGACGAAGCCCTCCTGGGCGTACTTCGTCAGGGAGTCGACCTTGGCCAGCACGTCCACGAACTTCGGGTCGGTGAAGTCGGTCTTGCCCTCGATGACGTCCTGTGCCCACTGGTCGCCCAGCCAGGTGGCGCCGATCACGTCGACCATCAGGTTCACGGCGTAGCCGTCCTTGCCGCCGATGGCAATGGGGGTGATGCCGCGGGACTTGAGGGTCTCCATGATCTGGATCAGCTCGTCCCAGGTCTTCGGCTCCTGCAGGCCGTTCTCGTCGAAGATCTGCTTGTTGTAGAAGAAGGTGAGGGTCTGCACGGCGAAGGGCACCGCGTAGACCTTGCCCTCGTAGGAGGCCTGGTCGAGGATGCCCTGGTCGAAGCCGGAGAGGTCGAGCGAATCCAGCGGCTCGATCTGCCCGGCCTCGGCGTAGGAGCGGGTGCCGGCGCCGCCGCGGGCGGTGAAGATGTCCGGGCCGTCGTTGCCGGCCATGGCGGTTTTCAGCACCGAGTCGAACTCGGTGGACTTGATGCCGCGGAAGTCGATCTTGATGTTCTCGTTGTTGGCGTCCAGCATCTCCTGGACCTTCTCCCAGAGGTCTTCATCCTGGACCCGCCAGGACCAGACGGTGACCGTCGTCGGGGGCTGGTTGGACGGGGTGGAGGCAGGGGGCTCCGTCGACGTGGTCGGCGTCTGGGCCGGAGTCGGGTCGGACGGACGGGAGCACGCGGAAAGGAGGAGGCCGAGGGCCACGAGGATCGCTGCCAGGAGCCGATATCGGCGCATGCTGGGCTCTCCTTTCGAAAAGGTCTATACAACAACAACTAACTATACGAGCCTATTATTCTGATTTCCTTCTTACGTTTAGCTGCCGACTCCGGAGGGGAATGGGGCCTGAGCGGCGATCCGCCCGCCTGCCCGGGTGAGGGGCAGGCGGGCGGATGAGCAGAGTTGGTGGCGGAGTTCATCAGGGTCTTTTTCGGCCTCATCGACCCGGAGGGCGAGACGAAGCCCGGCGCGGTCTGTTCAGACCGGCCGGGCTTGGTGCGAAGGCCTGGCCTCTACGAGGCGGTGGCTGGGGCGAGGAAGCTCGGGATTGCGCCAGCTCGCGCGCCGTGCTGCCAAGCGCTCTACCGAACGGGCGCGGGTGCCGTGTGCCTGCAGCGGGGGAAGTTGGGACACCCGTAGAAGCGGTTGCCGTCTTTCTTCGACTGACGCAGCACCATCGGAACACCGCACTTGGGGCAGATGGGAACGGTGCCCGGCCGTGTGGTGGCCGGTGCGGCCTGCGCTGCGGCAGTGGGCCTCGCCACCGGTGGTGAAGTGGGGGCAATGGCGTTGCGCAGCGCCGCGGCAACCTCGTCAACCGAGTAGTTGGCTCGGGGCGTCATGCGAACCAGGGGAAGCCCCGCGGATCGAAAGAGCCTGTCCTCGAACTCGTCGCGCTGCTGACGGTGTGGCCGCGTATGTGACCGGTCATCGAGTTCAACGGCCAGCACCGGCCTCATCGTCCGCGCATCGCAGAGGAGGAAGTCCACGTGCTTGCTGAGGATTCTGTTGTTCCATGCCTGTGCTTGCTCGCCCACGGCGAAGAAGATGTCAGCCAGACGCACCTTGGGGCAGATCGCCCACCGGTCTCCCACGGCCAGCCGTAGAACCCCGTAGAGCGAGAGCTCTGCAGCAGATAGGAAGTCGTCCCGGCTTCTGTACGGCAGTTTGTCGGGTAACCGATAGGGCTCCTCCGCCTCGTTGGCGCCAAACAGCTGGAAGAGAAACCCGAGGCAGCCCGGGTTTTGCGAGCTCACTGGCTTTCACTCCCTTCTAGTGAAGGAAGTTCGATACATGATGGAACTGCTCCTCTTGATTTGCGCAAGGGGAGGGGCGTTAAGTGTCCTCGCGCGGCGTCCCGTAGAAGCGGAGGTGTTGTCCAATCTGGAGTCCCGCCACCGGACAGGTACAGCTGACCCCCGCCTGGACGAGGAGTTCTGCTAGGTGTTCTCGGTACTCGAGTCCGGTGTGGAGCTCAAAGATCAGGCCTGCCAGAGACGTGCCGAATCGGTTCCTGACCTGGGCAAGTACTCGCTCGGACCACTCGCGGCGAGACGAGGTGGACATGGCTTTGAGCGTCAGCAGGGTCACCAGAGTGCGGGTTCTTGCCCTTACCGCACCAACTCCAGCCAGGTTGTCGCAACGGGTTCGCCAAAGAGCGCTGAAGGATCTACTCTCTCCTTGACTTTCCGTACTGCCTCACTGGTCAACTGATCGAGCCACTGGGGGTGCGGGGTCTCACGAAGTGGCAGGCACACATACCGTCCGCGCGGCTCGGGGTACTGCAGTCCGCGCATGTCCGTCTCATCCAGCACCTGCGGATTGCCTGCAACTTGCCACACCTCCGCCGTCTCCATATGCGGCCCGTAGAGAACGACCAGTTCCGCCGTGAGCACTCTGGACCCGGGAAGCACGCTACCCCGTCGTCCGCCGGTGCGCATGTTGTACAGACGGTTCTTGTGGATCCACTGCAGCTGTTCTGGCCGTCGCACATAGCCCAGCAACACGACAGTATCGGCCGGCGGCTTGGACAGGAATGGTACGGCGGGGTGCTCGGTCACGTGGTAATCGCCGCGGGTGGACTCGCGCAGCCAGTAGCGCACCCGTTCATGCTGCGTGGTCTGCGTGGCTACATGTGTCAGCACATCATCGATGAACTTCGTCAATCCGTCCAGCCCAGTGCCTTGTCTGTCCCTCGTCGGTCGCAGAGCAAAGGCGCCCAGACCCGGCAATAGCTCATGAAACCTGGGAAGGAGCTCTTTTTCCGTCCCGGGGTAGATGACGTAGGCCCCGGCAGATCTACGAATGGCGTCCCGGTAGGCGTGCATCTTCAGCAGATCGGCCCGCTTCGATGTTTGCCGAGCTTCCGCCGACTGCTCCTCGTCCAGCAGCCTGGCCTCGCCTTCCTCTGTGGTGGGATCTTCGCCGAACAAGCCCGTGACACTCTCCACCCGGTACTTGGCGTCGAAGTGGATCCAGACCTCATCCGGCTCGCCGTACGTGGTGTCAGGCCTGATCAGGATGGAATAGTCCGGGCGCATGGGACGGCTCCACGAACCGCGATCACCCGCTCGGTGACCGAAGGTACGGTTGAACCAAAGTTCGATTCCCAGGCTTCGGCCGAGGCGGTGGACCTGGCCCTTCAGACGCCGCGAGCGCCCGCGCCGCAGCGTAACGCCCATGCCGTCCGGGCGGACCTCGATGAGCTGGCTCAGGTCGAACTCCCGCCCGCAGAGGCGCGCCATCACCTTGATCAACTGGAGGAAGACCCAGTACTCGTACAGCGTGGCGACGTCCCGCTTACCTGCACCGTAGACGTCCTCACCGCCATCCCATGTCAGCAGGGCCGCTGACTCAAACTGGAGATAGGCGCGATAGAGATCCCGATAGCCAGCCCGTTTCTGGAGTACCTGGCTCCCGGCGGGCAGGAAGGTGAGATCGCCGACTTCCTGGAACAGGCCAGCGGCCAGGAGTGTGTGCAGCCTCTCCTGGACCGCCTGAACCTCACGAAGTCCCCGTTGGACGGGCGCAGAGGTTGGCTCGCGAAGCAGTGCCTGCTCCACTTCCTGCGCGAAACTCTCCCAGCGGAGGAGCACGAACTTGATGAAGCGGTTCTCCGGTGTATCCAGGGTCTCTTCTGTCCGGGGAACCGCGATCTGCTTGGGAAGGGCTCGCACTGGTAGCTCCGCACTGCAAGCCGCGCGTGGGCCAGGTCGGCTCAGTCGCTGGGCGACGTGCGCCGACATCGGAATGGGCTGTCCCGGCCGGCGATACTCTGCCTCCTCCGTCCATGCCCTGTGCGGACGAGAGAGGATCTGAAGGATGGCTGCCTCGAAGGCCTCCCCGGAAAAGAGCCACTTGAGCATGGCAAAGCGGGCGTACAGCGTGGAGGCCTCGGCGGACTCGTCCACACGGAAGCGCTGCTCGGTGGGAGCGAACCGCTCCATGACCAGCTCGGCCATGCTGTCGGCAATCTCCTCGAGCATCCACTGGTACTGGCTCAGGTAGTCCAGTTTGCGAGAGCGAACCTCGAAGAGAGCCCGGCCGAGCTCTTGGTCGCCTGACAACACTACCACCGGCAGGGTGCCAGTGTAGAGTCGGGGGCGAAGCCTGCCGGTCCGCCAGTCGGCGGAGTCGGGGGAGAAGAGTTCCCTAGGCTCCAGGGTGATGGGCAGGTCTGTGCAGGCTTCTGGCACAAACGCATACCGGTACTCTGCTTCTTCCAACAGCTGAACGGGCGCCAGAGCGGGGTCGAGGCTTGGGTCTCCGCTCATGTCGATGAGCGGGGGCGGATTAGCATCTGCACGTACTTGCCCCGGCAGACTCACGGTGAGTGTGCCGACGACCTTGCCCGCCGCATCGCGAACCTTGACGGAAATGGAATGACACACCCGCATGGCTTACTCCGTAAAGCTGGTGAACTGGTTGACTCGCAGGCTCCGGAACATCCGGCGGATCTTCTGATAGGAGAGGGGGAGCTTCGGCTGTCCCTCGTGGGCCGCCTCGGGGTCGAAGTCGGTGGCTGCTCCAGCGGTGGGCGTGGAGGAGAGGTCGTAGCAGAAGCGCCCCAACGCTCGCAGGAGAGGTTCGAGCCGGCGGCGGGAGCCGTGCAGGCGGGGCAGGACCTTCTGGTAGATCTGTTGATCGAGGGCGGCCTCCACGGAGTCGTTCCCGGCGGAGGCCAGCATGCTTGCGTACCGGAGGGCCTCGTAGAAGACCCGATGGCCGAACTCGAAGTCGCTTTCGGCAAGGAGCTGGTGCACGGTTCGGAGGTGCGCGGCGAAGTCGTCCCGGCCGGGGGCAGGGTGGACATGTTGCCAGTCGTCATCTGTGGCAACTGCCAGGAACCCGCGCACCAGATCGTCGGCACCTGGAGCGAGTGGCAAAGGCCTAAAGAGGCTGACCTGAAGGTCGTCCGTTCCGACGCGGAACTCGAAGGTGTTGGCCCGGTCTAGTACTTTGGGAGAGAACATGTAGGTGGTCTCGTCGACGTTGACCGTGCCGACAACGAAGAGGTTGTCGGGCATGGGAATGCGCTCCGGCTCTCCATCTCGGATGACCCAGTTCCCATCTTGGTCCTGTTCGAGATTGGGCAGGCAGGGTTCGCCTGACTCGACGCCTGAGAGGAAGTCTGCGAAGTAGCGCTCTACGTGTGCGAGGTTCATCTCGTCCAGTACTAAGAGGTAGGGATAGTGGGGATCCTGAGCGGCCTTGAGCATGAACGCCAGGACAGGCGGTACGTACCAGGGCCGGCGGCCGCTCTCTGTTGTCCTCAGGGCGTCCTCGTAGCCGAAGAGGTAGTCGGGGCCTGTCCAGTCTGGGCGCACGGGCACCACCATGCGCCGATCCTTCCCTAGCCAATCGCCAAACCGCAGGGCGAGCTGGGTCTTGCCGGATCCCGACAGGCCGGTAAGGATCACCAGGCGCTTGGTGGCCAGGGCCGCGATGAAGGAACGTACGATCTCGTCGTGACGGGCACCGAACTGAACACCGCTCAGTCGAAGTGCTGCACTGAAGTTGCGCGTGATCGCGGCCAGGTCGGCCGTGGGCTCCGTCTTGGGTGCGGTGGAGTTGGCGACCTCGTCGTACTCCTCCTGAGTGGCCGGCTCGATAAGTGTCGTGAGCCACTCGGGGCGTCGAGTGGTCCGAACAGCACCGGTCCAGTGCCAGATGACGTGGATGGCATGGCGCGCTTCACCAGCCAACCAGGTGTAGCCCGGTTGCGAGACCTCTGCGAGTCCCACAACGGTGTTCGGGCCACGAGTGACCACCAGCGTGTCCCCCGGCCTGAGGTCCTTGAGGGTGATTAGTTCCCTAACCTGCCTGTCGATGTAGGCGGACGGCATGTCGCAGGTATGGGCAGACTCTCCGGTGAGCGCTTGCCTGACCTCAGATTCGGAAGTCAGCGGGGTCAGGTCGATAGCCGGAGTCTCCACATCAAGCAGCAAGAGGCCCCTCTGTAGACCGGCGTCCCAGTCTGAGGGAGTCCGAGGGGCAGCGACGCGGAAGAACCGGATGGGTTTCGACCCCGCGATCAACTCGGCCAAGGCGTCAGCCTGTTCGGGCGTAAGGCGGAAGTTCGTGCCCATCCTTGCCTTGAGGACAGTCATGTCGCGCAGAATTGGATGGTCTAGGAAGACACCACGTGGCATTGACGGTGTGAGAACGTGATCGATACGGACGACCGTCCTCAGCCTTTCACCCTCAAACCTGGAGGGGTCGACGTAGAACGGGCGTGACTCGGGAGCATCGGGCATTTCCTGGGGGCCGGCGAGAACCGTACCGGTCCCGACGAGACCGGCGCGGGCTCCAGCTTCCCAGAAGAAGACCTTGTCACCCTTCTGAATCTCGTTCTTGAACTGGTTGACGAGGAAGGTGATCGTAGGAAGCGAACTGAGGGCCCCCGATAAGTTGTAATACTGGGGATAGGCTTGGAAAACCCATGCCCTCCTTGCAGCAGGCGCTGCGGTCTGCGGACGAGTACGAGTCATCTCAAACACGTAGACCCGTCTCGAGTTGCCTGTACTATCCGGTTGCTGTTGCTCGTGGATCCTCGTCACCTTGAACCGGCCTAAGTAAGCGTAACCGCCATCCGGCAGCTTCTGAAAGCCATAAACGGGGAACTGCCCCGTCATGCTGTTCTTTAGAGCGAGGTTACCGTGGGCCATCTGCTGATCGCCAGACAGGCCTTCCCCTGTGTAGAATAGGGTGTCCCCTTTCCAGTGGTCTTGGTAAGGATGCTCCGCCTTGTAGTCTGAAGCTGCACTGGTGATGAACACAACCAGTTTCGTGTCGGGAGACCTGCCGGCAACGCGGATACCTCGCTGGGTTCCCACCTTGAAGGTATCCGCCAACTCGATGTTGGTGAAGCGGTGGGTCGTCAAGAAGAGCGTGGTCTTAGGATAGGTGGTGTAGTCCACGTAGGGGAGCTGCGTAAGGATAGCTGACACCGCCGTGGAACGGAACCGCGCTTGGGCGGGGAGCTCATCGACGGGGAGGATCTCCTGCTCCCTCAACGTCTGCCAGGCAGACTCGAACCATACCTTGGGAATAAGCTCTGTACCGCGTTCGCTCGTGACTTGGACTCCTTCTTCGAGCCACGAGATTGTGTTCGCCACCCCCCGCGTCAGGCTCTGGACGACTGTTCCGGTTGGGATACAGTCGATCAGGTGGGACCATACCGTTGAGAAGTCGTCGGGAATGGTCACGTTGCGTGGCGTGTTCCGTTCCACTAGGCGAACCTCGTAGTGATAGGGTTCACCGGTCTCGTAAAACTCTACGTACTCCTGCTCGCTTTCGGTCATGTCATCGGTCGAAGGGGGCTGCTCCACAGGCCCACGTACGAAGCGCTGATAGCTGTACCGGAGTCGATTTCGCAGAAGCAGTGCAAAGCCGCTATTGGAGCCGAAGCGGAGCCAAAGATCGCTGCTCGCCTGGCCCTGTCGAGAGTGGTGAACCATCCGTGCAGGATACAGATCATCTCCGTGACGCAGAATGACCTCGCGTGACTCACCTCTATCTGGAAGGTGACCGCCGTTGGCAAGTGCGAAGTCGCGCTGAAACTCCTTGGGAATGTGGCTGCCCTCAAGAAACATCGACTTGTCAACCTGCTTACGAGCGATAAGTCCGGGAACCTTGTCAGGTTTCGACCAGCTATGGGATGTTCTCATGGGCAACACCTCAAAATGAGAGAGATTAAGGGCAGATCAGATCTTCGTATGTTGGTTGCCAATTACCTCCCAATTGGGAAGGGGCCGTCCGATGCAGAGTGATCTGCTCTTCGGACAGCCCCTCCAGGAACTCCAACTAGCAACGCAAACCGGACAGAATTGAGACGAGTTCCTCGGGCTCTATTGTGTAACCTTGCGCACGTATCACACCCTCAGGTTCCTTGAACAAGAGGTCACCGTGGAACTGCAACTGCTCAGCCCCCGGGGCTTCGAGGATCATGCGCGAAGCGGTCACGTCGTTGACTCGCAAGGCAACCCGAGCGTTCATCAGGTTCCGAATGTTGGTTGGAACGAGATCGGCGCTTGGGCGTTGCGTGCAAAGGACCAGGTGGATTCCCCTGCTCCGACCGAGTTGGGCGACCCGACGGATGTTCTTGTAAAACGCGTCTCGTGCGTTTCGCTGACGACCAAGTTGGTCAACCAGGTCGGCAAACTCATCCACAACGACCACCAGGGGGGCCATGGGTTGCTGTGGGTTCTTGCGGTTGTAGTCCTGAATGTTGACGCAATGAGCCTCCATCAAGAACTCCCCGCGCGCATCAAGTGTTTGCGTTACTTGGCTCGAGAGAAGTTCAATGGCCTCATCAGCGTCATAGATGACTCGCCCACCTTCCAAGTGGGGGATCCCCTCAAAGAAGCTGAAGTCCTCTGGCTTTGAAGACGACAGGAACAGGCGTAAGCTGTCCGCTTCTGGGTGGGTGGTCAACAGGCCCAACAGGACTCCGTACAAGAACCGGGTCTTGCCCGCACCGGTTGTTCCTCCTACCAACATGTGGGGCATTCTGCCCAGATCCCTAATCACATCTTGGCCTTCCGGAGTGACGCCGATCGGGATGGGCATTTCCTCCGGCTTGCTGATGCGCGGCATGGCACGCAGTCCCTGTGACAGAGGCACTCGGACACGATCAATGCGGGGGACATCCAGTGCGATGAGATCTGACTGCGGGACCTGGGATACAAGCAGACCAGTTCGGCGCATCTCTCGACCTATATCCGGAAGCACGTCCCTGAGGGGGTCGAGACGTTGACCTCTAGCCAATCGAACGTAGAGTCTGATCACACTTGGTCCGACGACGGCCTGTTCTGGATCGCAGTCAGCGATCTGGACCCGATAGGATTGACAAGCCCGCCTGAAGGATCGGACAAGGTCCTGGATCTCCTCTGTCTTGGACACCACGCCCTCACCTTGCTCAAATGGTGAGGTTGATCTAACCGAGCTGGTTGTGTCAACACCGGGGATGCTTGGTTGGTCTTCTTCCACAGGGTTGTCATCAGCATCGCGAATTGGGACGTCTTCTGCGGCTATCTGGCTCGTGTCGGTCTCCTCAGCCAGTCGAAATTCGATGCGCGGATGGGCATCGGACACCAAGGATTGAACCTCCTGTGTTCCCAGCGTAACCAAGCGCAACGGGTGGACAGCATCCTGTACTTCAGGCCTCGAGGTGTTCTCCTCTGGTTGAACGTGTACGACTACTCCTGCGCAGCGGACTGGCAGGGTACTAGGCCGAGCGAACGTACCCTGAAGTCTGCGATACCATTCCCGTTTCCATTCGGGATCATGCACATCCCGGAAACACTCTCTAAACAGTTGGTACTTCAGTGTCTCGCGCCTTGCAGGCGTGAACAGCGTCTGGCTGTCCTCGTCACCGAAGATCGATTCGAGCACCTCAATTGTGGCGCGTAGTTGCTCAATGGCATGCCCGGCGAGCGCGAGGCCACCCTCGACCCGCTCCACCCGAACTTCGGCGTTATCTGCATGGGTTTTGACTTCGATCGGCTCGACCACTATACCGCCATCATCATCTACTCTCAAGCCAATCAAGTCAGCGCGCTGACTGGTGTTGTGCCGACTACTCAGCCATAGCCGTGCCAGATTCGAGTCGAGGGAGGCCACCAAGGAGATGGGGTAGCGGGTTCTGTACCAGGCTGCTGCCAAGACAGTTCCCATGAAAGCCTTCTCCTGACGCTCACGTACTTCGGGGTGGCCACCGGGTCCTGGAAGGGATAGCAGCCCCCCAGCGGCGATATGGCCAAAGCGTTGCACCAACGTCGCGACAGTCTGAACATCCGGGCGAAGATTGAATCTCCTCAGCAGGTCCACGAGATGCCCAATTGTGCGCGTGGACGGGGGAGCCCACACTCCAACTTCCCGCTGTCCGATCCGTCGTTCACCGAGCGGCACAGCCGACTCCGGGCTGTACGGCGTGAGGTCTCGATCGGCTATTACCATCCATGAGGCGGCTCCCGACGA
Source organism: Symbiobacterium terraclitae (assembly GCF_017874315.1). NCBI lineage: Bacteria > Bacillati > Bacillota > Clostridia > Eubacteriales > Symbiobacteriaceae > Symbiobacterium > Symbiobacterium terraclitae. The sequence continues at coordinate 42,528 of NZ_JAGGLG010000014.1, forward strand.
CAGCAGACTGTTCACCGAACGCAGGTCTGCACTTTGGTCATACTGGAGGCGAAGCTGTTGACCAGCCGGCAGCAACGCCGCTCGTTCGATTACGAAGTGATAGTCTGCAAAGATGCCCTCATCTGCCTCAGACGAGGGTGAGATAGTGCCTTTTTGGAACGTTTCGCTGAACTCGTACCGGTACGTGACCACCAACGGGCTTACGAGGAGCCTCCGAGCCTTGGGCGCGTGACCGATGTGGTATTGTGCCTGATCGAACAGGACAGCCAGATGCACCGGATGTTGGGCTAATCTGTTAACGGCTTCATCCACGTTGGGGACGCTGTGCATCTGAGTTACAATCTGTCCGCGACGTAGGAGTTCTGCCAGTTCATGATCCCGATCGTCCAAATCGAGCCTACCGAGGTCGGCTCTTGGGTTTTGACCACGCGTGAAGTAAACCTCAACCAGCACTTGCCGACACTTGCCTGAACGGTAGAAGTCGGCAATTGCCGTGAGAGCAAGCTTGACGTCCGGCACGTCAACCAGTCCCAATCTCAGTTGGGGGCTCGCAAAGGGATTGGTTGTCACGTACCGCTTGAGGACCTCTGGAAGGAAGTCGATTCCGTCACTTCCCAGATAGCGGTTCGTGTGGTTTTCGAAGGTAGGGAGGGTCTCGATGGTGCCCGCTTGAGGAAGAACTATAGGCTGTTCTCCAGCCACCTGCGGAGTCACAACCAGATAGTGCACGAGGTGCGGCAGCGACGGGAGCACCTCCGCTAGTGTCTCTCGCTCGTCGTCAGTAAGCTCTCTTCCCTCCCCGTTAACTTCTCTCAGAATCTCACGATATCGCCACAAGTGGAAAGGATGGAGGGGGGTTAGCAGCGCCTTCCACTCGCCTGGCGTACGGACGTAGATCACATCGAGACGAAGCAGTTCGGTCAACACGTACCGCAGTGCTTCGGCATCGCGTTCGTGAAGCAACGCTTCATACTGTCTGATCGACCTTAGCAGGCTTTCGTATGCATCCAGGTACTCATTCAGGGCCCTACGAGCGTCCTGATCCCCACCCAGCAGCGCGAAGGGGTAGGAAAGCAGGATGTCTGCGTTCCCGGCCAGGCGTTCGCGGGCATCAGTCATGCGATCTATGGCCTCGGAGAAGTCAGTGCCATTAGTGTATCTGTCAAAGCTACGTAGGAGTGTAAAGAGACACTTCCCGAGTAATCCCTGTTCTGGGTCCATGGGGCTATAAGGCTTCAGGTCAGTCAGTGATGCGTGGAGAAGTGCATCTTTAAGAGTGGTCCGAGTCGTTTCCAGGACACCGCCCCACCGTCCGTCTGAGCACGCACCCACGATTAACGCGGACAGGTCTCCATTCGGCAGATCTAGGACTACCGTTCGCCCCCCAAAACCAGGCGTTATCGCTACCGTTGCTTCGCCATCCTGCGGATTCGCGATCCTTCGGCGAATGGCTGCAACCAATTCCTGGAGGCCCTTCTGAGCATCTTCAGTACCCTGGGTAACACACTCAGCAATCGCTTGCACCAAGCGCTTACCTTTGAGAGGAACGGATTGCTCTGTGTCTCTTCCGCCATTGTCATCTACCAGGCGGTCAGGCGTAGGAACTCGCCTGTTCTTCTTAGGAAGAGGTCTTCCAGCCTTGATAAGGGCTTCTACGGTTTCTACATCCAGTCGACGAAGAGCCTGCTTGTCTCTAGTCGTGTAGAAGACCTTTAGGTCAGCAAATGCGCGACGAAGTCGCTCACGCTCGTCTCCACTTGCACCGACAAGGACATTTCCAAGGCGCTTCCTGCTCTGCTCGGAAAGGAGTGCCATTTCAACTAGTAACTCTCTATTGCGAACCAGACGCTCCCTTGGATCTCGTCTACGGTCGAGCAGCTGCTCATCACGCAACAACCCGAGACGCCATAGGTTATCAACGATCGCGTTAACATTCGCAGCATCCTGTTGAACTGCGCTGACGAACTGCTCCAATAGCTCGAGAGGAAATGTGTCGGACTCGTCCCGCAAGGCTTTCCAAAAGCGAACTTGGGGATCGTTGTTTGAGGGATCAGCTTGAGCTTGATCCAGGATGTAGGCGGCGATGTCACGTTCGGTGATGACATCGAGGTCCCCTAGAGAGTGCAGTTTCGGAGCGTCGTCCTTGACAAAGACTACAATGCGCCCTGCCAACTCCGGAGTACTTCTCCACTGCACAGCATCTTCTAGTTTGGTACTGATCCTTACGTTCTCTGGAATGGAGGTGCCCAATGGGTACCCCACGGCGCTGACGTGCAGGTCGTCGATCGTGGTCGACACCATAGCAGCAACAGCCGCGGGATCGATGCCGTGCACGCCCTTGACGACAACACCGATCTTCGCATTCCGAAGTTGATCGGTGAGAACCCCTGCTACTTGCACGTTACGATCAAGATTCATGGCTTACCTCCAGTTGCACCTGCAGTACGCCGTCTGCTAGCAAGCGAGCAAAACCCAAATCCCCAAGTCTCGCTGCGAACCGGCTACGGTTGGAGCGAAGCGAATCAGCATCTGCCTGGTACACACCTGCACTTACCAGTCTTTCTGTATCCTCGCTTCTTCCACCAACGAGGATCCCAAACCGCTTCCAGAGCCGCTCCTGAAGTGTGGGCATATCAACAACTGTCCCTGGCTCTACGGTAGCCCGGAGGAGGACTTCGAGGAGATCCTGTTGTACAGCGAACCGCTTGGCTGGTCTTAGATTCTCCGGCGGCCACAGTAACCCGCACCGGAGCCCCAACTGCCGCAAGTAACGAACCGGATCTGCCTCTGCCTCGATAGCCAATATATCGTAGAGAGCTTGTCCAGCTACGATGTACGGTTGGTCTGAGGAGCCGACCTCCTTGCGAGCCAGATCCCAGATCTCCTTTCCATCGTTGGATGGGGTACCTTTGTACGCCGGATAATCAGCGGTGGTGGGTTCGCTCGGAGAGTAGTAGTGCTCAAGGTATCTGCCGAATGCCCACGCATAGAAGCGAACCAAGGACTGACTAGCATACGTATACGTCATCGTGGAAGCTTTGGCTACCGGATCATCGTGATGATCTGAAAAGTCCAACAGTAGTGGCAGGACGCGATTCGAGCCCGATACATAGTAGCCCTCGAGACATGTAAGGTGGCGGACTAAGACGAGGCAAGCGAACAGAGTGATCATCCGAAGTCGCAGAAGCTTGTTCGGGTGTGAAACCAGGTGCTGCGACAAGGTTCTGGCGGCCTCGGCGAGCCCATTCCACAAGTCTTGAAACTCCGCAGGAATCTCAGCGTTCAAAAACGGTAGCTCATGGCAATCCATTTTGGGAGTATGCGATACGAACTCATCCTGAAGCAGCGGCAGGCTGAGCAGGGTTATTGGATCGTCGCATTCCGAGATCGACTGAAGAGCGCACTCGGCCAAAGGAGACTGTACCTTCTGCAGCCATGCTGCAACTAGTTCGCCGCCGGTTTGGGCAATTCGGTCCTTTGAGAGGAATCCTTGGAAGCCTGCTGTGTAAGATTCCATCTGGTCCCTGTGAAGGTAAACACCTTCATCAGCGTTAACAACCTTTCTTAGAAGGGGGCGCAACTTCCTCAGGTCAGCCTTGGAAACATCAGCAGGTAGGATCCTTCCCTGATCGAGTAGCCACTGATAGATAGTCTCCAGTTCGTGACCTTCCGGGACTGTCCCATCATTCTTGTGGGGAACTACGAACGCATTCAACAGGCGGGTATCTGCCGTTCGACCGACTAGAGTACGGAGCAGACCATTGGCGATGTGTACTGGCTTTACGTTCGTGGTATCGGGGTTCAACCCGACGTAGGTCTTGTCAATATCCGCGCGGATGGATTGGATGGTCAGTGGCACCGCGTCTCACTCCTTAACCTCAACAGACAGATACGTACGAGCTTGAGGATCAACGGTAACCCGCACCTGATCACCGCCAACCGGGTCAAGAAGCACCACGGTGACGTCGTCTGTGGGGTCGATAGCTTCTGACAGGAGTTCCATGAACTGCCACAACCTGCGGCTTGCGTCGCTTTCCAGGTACAAAACGGGGACCCCCCGTTCGACTTGGGCGAGAAGGTGGAACATCTCGAAGTCCACCCTCAACTGTGCCTGTGGGTTCGCCCGCAACCGCAGTAGAACGTGGTCTCGAGCCAGTTCGAAGGCGTTGGCCATCGACGGGATTAGCTGCGGGCGCACTAGCTCAAACTCACGCCGATAGCGTACTTTGCTTGAGTAGAAAACCTTGCGTGGCGAGTGGTTGTACCGATGACTTTGCCACACGATGAGCTCGTCTGCTCCGCCGTCAGATCCGAAGAAGCGGTTGATCCGTCGGAACAGAGTTCTGATTGCATCGCGATCTGATGTCGCTGACAGGAACTGCACAAACGCCGTCTCATCGTTACCTGCAACATCAAGCAGAACATCTCCGTGAGCATGGAAGAAGTAAAATGCCCTCTTTCTCGCTACGAACTGCTCAACGTCGTAGGGGTTGATTGGGCCAACTTCCTGCGTCCAGCCGGTGTCCCAGTCGGTAGTCTGGGTGTCGCCAAACGCGAGCTTTTCATCCCATATCGGATGTGTAATCTCGGCAGGGTCAAATGTCGCCCGGATTGCGTCAAACAGTCCTCCAATCCCTGTAAAAGGAAGCTGTGGAAGCGATAGCTCCCTGTTTCCCGAATCCGTCATGAGGTCGGCGCAACTTCTTCCCGCGAATAGCAGGTAGGAAACGAAACTCTGAAGCTCCCGGAGTGTAGCGTGATATCCCCTGCTGCTGACTCGGTCCAGAATAGCTTGAAGCCGCTCGCGGAAACGTGGGCTGCGAAGCAGAGAACGATTGCGGACAAAGTCGCAGCCCTCGCTTGGACAAGAGTTGCAAGCCGAGATGAAGTCGGGCGCAGCCATCTTGTTTATGACGGCCTCAACTATGTTCCGGGAAAGGACATTTCGTAGGTTTAGGTCAAAGACGGTGACTGAACGATCTGAAAACGAGGGGGCACCGCCATAAGCGACGGCTTGCGTGATCTGATCACGGGCCTCCTGAAGCGGTGTGAACTCGGGGTAGCGTTCAGCAAGGCTGAACAAGACAGCTTGGTTGATAGCCAGGCAGAACGGACGCCCCTCTAGCCGCGCTTGCTCCCAGCGTTCCTTCAACTCGTGGTCCAATAGAGTACTGGCATCGAGCTCAACAACTGGACGCATGGGGAGCTGACTCATGGCAGGAGCCAATATCCGCTGCAGGTGCGACTTACCGTCCCCCGGATTTCCTGTAAGCAGTACATCGCGCCCTGCCTCAAGTTCGGCGATAATCGCCCGGTCGAGATCCGTTTCAATGTGGATCGACTGGAGCAACCCCAGGTCGATGCGATCTGCAAATGAACTGGATCCCCTATATAGGTTGCGAACATACTCCCTAAGAGACTCATCGTGCCCAGCCGTCACACCAATCATCCCCTCCGCCTCGAACCGAATGGGTTGATACGCCGGTTCACGCGTGTCACCGCCATTATCCGGGGCCAGCACCAGGCTGTCTCCGGGGCTGAACTCCCTCACTTGGTCCAAAGCGGGTTGATATAAGATGCGACTCGCGAGCCAGCGCTGTCGCCAATACTCCGCAATGGCCTCGGTTCCCTCGATACCGTCCGTGTTATTGTCGAAGTAGTACTTGGGCTTATCGTCCATCCCGAGCAAGTATTCTCGACCATTTGTGGCTAGCCACGCGCCGTAAACGATTCGACCCATGGAATGTTTCGGAATCTCGTCAGTTACATATCGCTGCCCAGACTCAAATGCAGCATCCAGGGCTTGCCTGATGATCCTCAGCTTCGGACTTGGGCCTTCACCAAAGACATGGTTGACCTGGGTAACTCCCTCCGAAGAGGTAATGTCTTCCAGACATTGGAGCGTCAACCGGCTAATGTGCAAGGTGCCGTATCCGCTCGTCTCGCCGATTCTGTCCCATCTCACTGGCGGTGCGTCTGGCCGCAAGAGACCAGCGGGCAGTTTTAGTCGGTTGTACTGGCTTGAGCCGACACGGTACAGCGACGTAGTTCCCACATAGACGAGTTCCGCTGGTCTGATGACCTTCTGCCCCTTAAGTCTTGAGGCAATGTCACTCGGTCGATTGCCGTATCGCTCCCTGTAGTCAGCTACCACCTGGGGGGATAACGCCAGTAATGCAACCAGCTTACCACCAAGGAGATGGTTGTACGGGGGAATAGCACCACAGACGTTGAGCTCTAGAATGCTTGTTCCTACATGTCGACTCTTTTGGGCTTGTAGAGCGGAACGGATGGCCATCCTTACCGCGTCCTTCTGGACCAGTTCGGGCCATTTTCGACCAAATTCTGGGTCCGCCATGACTGCCTGAAGCGTTCGTTTGGCGCTAAGGAGGTTAGCGAGTTGCTCAGCGCGTTTACGGCGATACAGGGCCTCTTCTGCTGCCAAACTGATGCTGCCAAGTTCGCTTCTCTCTGCTTCTCCGTCAGTGTTACTACTCCACTCTCGCAGGGCCAGGTCCCGATCCTTCTTTGCTTCTTCGGCTATCCTGAGGAGCCGGCTGATTAGCTGCTCAGAAGGATTCTCGCACTCCTGAGGTGTGCACAGACCTTCTAGCTTGAGGTCTGCTAGCGCGTCGTGAACGTAGTTCAGAAGTCGCGCGAAATGCCGTTCGACTTCAGTGATGGACTGCGCTGAGTCTAGCTGTTGCAGAAAGCTCTTTAGGGTCCAACCGATGTACGTGTCACGACTCTCGATCTTTATTGGAGCATTCTCCAGCGATGCAATGCCAATGACAGGGTGATTGACTCTAGCAGCGTCCCGGACCAAGTAGAGCATGGTCCGGCCCGGAGTATTCTCGGGAGGCGAGGCCCAGGTCAGCCTGAAATAGCGCCAGATGTCTCCAAGTCGGTGACCGGAGAACTGGCAGACCGCGTTCTCCTGAACCAGCTGGAGGTATGGCCGCACAGCCTTACGCAACGCAGCGATCCTTTCCGCTTCGGGAAGGCTAGCGATGGACTCCATCTCAGCAGCCAGTTCTTTTCCATTCGCAATCAGAGCGGTAATCGGAAGCTTACCCTTGGGCGGGTTTTCCATCCGCTCGATAAACTCGCGAGCTTCCGCGATTTTGCTCAACCGGGCTTCGTACATAGCCATGCGAACAGACTGTTTTCTCTCGGACTTTTGCTCTTCAGGCACTCTATCCCCGGTGTCTGATGGTGGGCTGATCTGAATTTCTCCATCAAACCATCGACATGACCATCCAGCGACGAGAAGGTCGCGCAACAGCAGCCAACTCGCCCTGTAAATGCGCCGCTGCTGTGGATTGATCATCACCTCATGTGTTGCCCACTCGTACTCCTCCAAGGCAATTCTGCGGATTTCAACAGAGGGAGCCGCGGATTGGCACAGCTGAAAGGTCTTGGCGTGAAACCGCTCAAGGAATGTGCCGTTAAGTTTTGGGCGGTAAGGATAGAACGAGATCACGTAACCCACCCCTGTAGACCAATCAGTGTAGAGGGAAGTATGGCGCTGGCAGATGGGACGGTGGATGACCAGCCCGAACCAGTCCATACCTGTAGATTCCCCAAGATAACCGACTATTCCTTGTGAGAGAATCAGACGGAGTTCAGACAGTAAACTGGGGGGCAGTCTTGACCTAGGGGACTGCCCCAACGCTGTTCTTCCTTCGCGCCAATCCCCCTATAGTCTACCCAGATTGACCCTTGCACTGTTTCCCATATCCATGTTATTGTCTCCCTAGAGAAACACTCGTGAAACAATCCGTTTCCCAAAGGGGGCGCGGTCCGTGAAGCGCTGGTCCATCCGTGACGTCGCCCGGGTGGCCGGGGTATCCCCCGCCACCGTGTCCCGCGTCCTCAACAACAACCCGTCCGTCGCGCCGGACCTCGCCCGGCGGGTCCACGAGGCCGTCCGGGCACTCGAGGGCGGGCCGGCCGTGCCCCGGCGGATCCTCGTCGCCATGCCCCGGCGGCTCGAGACCTACGAGCCCGATCCCATGGGCGGCGCCTTCTACGGCCAGGTGCTCACCGGCCTGCACCAGGTCTTCCAGGAGGCCGGCCACGACCTCGCCCTGCTGCCCTACAACCCGGCCGACGGCGCGGAGGCCGTCATCCGGGTGCAGCAGGACCGGGCGGACGCCCTGGTCCTCATCGGCGCCGACGCCTCCGAGGAGCTGGCCCGGGAGGCCCAGCGGCAGTCGCTGCCCGTCATCGTCATCGACCGGCACGTGCGGGGCGTCGACTCCGTCATCTCCGACAACCTGGGCGGCAGCGAGGAGGTCACCGCCCATGTCCTCCGGCAGGGCTACCGCCGCCTCGCCTTCGTCAGCGAGTCCTTCGCCGACCCGTCCTTCGCCGCGCGCAAGCTGGGCTTCGAGCGGGCCGTGGCCGAGAGCGGCGTGGCGGGGGTCGACGTGCGCCAGTACGAGCTCGGCTTCGCCTGGTCGGACGCCCCCGCGGTGGTGGAGGAGCTCTGCCGCGCCTTCCGGCCGCCGTTTGCCATTGTCGCCGCCAACGACATGACCGCCCTGCACCTGCTCGGCATCCTCAAGGCCAAGGGGCTCTCCATCCCCGACGATGTGGGCCTCGCTGGCTTCGACGACATCGCCCAGGCCGGCCGGGTGGACCCGCCGCTGACCACCGTGCGGGTAGACAAGCTCGAGATGGGCCGCCTGGCCGCCCGGCGGGTGCTGGAGCGGCTGGAGGTGGCCGACCTCCTGCCCGTCACCATCACCATGCACGTCGCCCTGATGGAGCGGGCGTCCACCGCACTGCAGACCGTGCTTCAGGGAACCCGCCAGGAGGGCTGATCCGCCCCCGGCGTTCTCAGCGACCAGCCATGCCTGTCCAATCATGTCAAGGGGGTATTGGGATGAGACGGACTCCGCGACTTCTGGCCGCCATGGTGCTCTCGCTCTCGCTGCTCCTCTCCGCCTGCGGCGGCGGGAAGACCCAGCCGCCTGCCCAGCAGGGCGGGACGCAGCAGCCCACAGACCAGCAACCCGCAGCCCAGCAGCCCACCAACCAGCAGCCCGCACCTGCTGAGAAGGTGACGATCCGGCTCGCCACCTGGGCCGGCGCCGAGGAGGCGAAGGAACTCCAGGCCGTCATCGACAAGATCAACGGCGAGGCCACCGACTACCAGATCGTCCACGAGCCCGCCCCGGCCGACTACTACACCAAGATCCAGACCATGTTCGCCGGCGGCACCGCGCCCGACCTGCTCTGGCTCGCCCAGGAGTACGTGGTGCCCTACGCCGCCAAGGGCGCGCTGATGGACATCACCGACCGCCTGGCCAAGGACAGCCGCCCGGCCGCCAACCTCGACGACTACTTCCCGATGGTCCTTGAGCACGCCCAGTACCAGGGCCGCACCTACGGCCTGCCCTGGATCGCCCAGCCCGTGATCGTCTACTACAACGAGGCGCTGTTCGACGAGAAGGGCCTGCCGTACCCGACCGACGACTGGACCTGGGAGGAGTTCCGGGAGCTCGCCGTCAAGCTCACCGACAAGGAGCGGGGCATCTACGGCACCACCTTCAACGGCTGGCCGCCGGTGCACATGTTCATCTGGCAGGCCGGCGGCGAGGTGATCTCGCCCGACCTGAAGAGCTCGCCCATCGACTCGCCGGAGGCCATCAAGGCGCTCGAGTTCTACAGCTCGATCATCTACAACGAAGAGGTCGCCCCGGCGATGGCCACCCTCAACGAGCAGGGCTTCGGCGAGATGTTCAAGGCCGGCAAGATCGCCATGTTCTTCGGCGGCGCCGCCGACGACCTCGACCGGGTCGAGGGCCTGCGGGTCGGCCACGTGAAGGTGCCGAAGGGCCCGGTCAACCAGACCACCTTCGCCTGGGCCGCCTCCACCGCCATCAACGCCAAGACCAAGTACCCCGACCAGGCCTACGACGCCCTGGTGGCCCTGACCGAGGGCATCCACAACTGGAAGATCGTGCCGCCGCGCAAGTCCATGGCCACGGCGGAGCAGATCGTGAAGAACGAGCCCCGGAAGGCGAAGGGCGCCGACACCATCATGCGGGCCGCCCCGGATATGCGGGCCTTCCGCATCATCCCGAACCACCCCGAGTGGGACACCATCTTCTGGGAGCAGCTGCAGGATCCGCTGTACAACAAGAAGGGCAGCGCCGCTGAGCTGGCCGGGAAGGCCCGGGCCGCCCTCGAGGAGGTCCTGCCGTAGCGAGCGCACGCACGGGCCGGCCCCCTGGTCCCCAGGCGGCCGGCCCGTTTGCCAGACATGACGGGGGGAGTGTCGGTGTCCAATCCGTACGTCTACACCCTGGTGCACTGGCTCGTGACCGGTGCGGCCATGCTCGTCCTGATGCTGGTGGTCTACGCCTTCCTCCGGGCGCTGAAGGCGCGCCGGGCCACCGCCATCGGCTACGCCCTCATCCTGCCCTGGGTGCTCGGCTTCCTCATCTGGCAGGTCTACCCCTTCGTCTACTCGCTCTACCTCGCCTTCACCGAGTACGACGTGCTCACGCCGCCCAAATGGGTCGGCCTGGCGAACTTCGAGCGCATGTTCACCAGGGACATCCGGTTCTGGCCCTCGGTGCGTCTCACCGTCCTCTACTCGGTGATCAGCGTGCCCCTGGGGATGATCGGGGCCCTGGGCACCGCCACGCTGCTGGCGCAGGACGTGAAGGGCGTGGGCTTCTGGCGGACGCTCTACTACGTGCCCGCGGTCCTGCCCGCGGCGGCCACCGCCCTGCTCTGGCGCTGGATGTTCGCCCGGCAGGGGCTGATCAACACCCTGCTCACGCCCATCTACCGGCTCCTCGGCACGGAGCCGCTCTCCTGGTTCTCCGACGAGCGGCTGGTGCTGCCCTCCTTCATCATCATGTCGTTCTGGGGCGTCTTCGGCGCCAACACCGTCATCCTGCTTGCGGCGCTGAAGAACGTGCCCAAGGAGCTGAAGGAGGCGGCCCGGGTGGACGGGGCCGGCCCCTGGACCGTCTTCTCCCGCATCACCGTGCCGATGATCTCGCCCGCCCTCTTCTACGTGCTGATCATGGGCGTGATCGGCGCCATGCAGAACTTCACGGCACCGCTCTTCATCACGACCCCCGGCGGCGCCGGCACCTTCCTGAACGTCTACGTCTACCAGCAGGGTTTCACCCAGTTCAAGATGGGCTACGCCTCGGCCGTGGGCTGGTTCCTGATGGTGCTGATCCTCTTGCTCACCGCCCTGGTCTGGAAGTGGTCGGCCGCCTACGTCTACTACGAGGGCGAGATGCGCCGGAGCTGACGCGAGGGGAGGGATCCGGATGCGGCCCAGGCTTTTCGACCTGCTGAAGTCCTTCGTCACCTACTTCCTGCTCACCCTGGGGGCGGCGGTGGTGGTGGTGCCCCTCTTCTGGATGATCTCCACCTCGCTGAAGGGGCCGGACGCGCTCTTCACCTACCCCCCCGAGTGGATTCCCAGGCCCCCGGTGTGGCGCAACTACATCGACGCCTGGAAGATGCTCCCGTTCGGGCGCTTCCTCTTCAACACGATCTTCATCACGGTGCTGGCCATGACGGCCGAGCTGCTGACCACCTCGCTGGTGGCCTTCGGCTTCGCCCGCTTCCAGTTCCGGGGGCGCGACACGCTCTTCTTCATCCTGCTCTCCACCATGATGCTGCCGGGCGTGGTCACCATGATCCCCAGCTTCCTGCTCTGGTCGCGCCTCGGCCAGGTGGACACCTTTGACCCGCTGACCATCGGCGCCTGGTTCGCCTGGGGCCCCGCCTACATCTTCATGATGCGGCAGTTCTTCCTCACCATCCCGCGGGAGATGGAGGAGGCGGCGCTCATCGACGGGGCCAACGTGTTCCAGATCTACTGGCACATCATGCTGCCGCTGATCCGCCCGGCCCTCATGGCCATCGGCGTGCTCTCCTTCCAGGGCAACTGGAACAACTTCCAGGCGCCGCTGATCTACCTGAACACCATGGAGAAGTTCCCCATGATCCTCGGCCTCAAGTTCTTCGAGCAGTCGCTCTCGAAAGAGGCGCCGCTCTGGAACTACATGATGGCCATGTCGGTGCTGATGGCGGCGCCCATCCTGGGCCTCTTCTTCTCCGCCCAGAAGTACTTCATCGAGGGCCTGAACGTCGGCGCCACCAAGGGGTAGCCGGGGGGAGGTGTGCCCGATGCGGAGAACGCTGCGGTGGGCGCTCCGGCGCACGGGACTGCCGCTGCACGGGAGTCCGCCGCTGCGCCGGGTACTGGCCGCAGGCCTCGTCCTGCTCATCTTCATCCTCGCCGGCTGCACCTCCAGCCCCGGCCCGGCCCCCGGCCCCGTCCCGGAGCGAGTCGACATCGATCCCCCGTGGGGCCCCGAGGCGGTGGAGCGACCGATGCGCAGCGGCCTGATCAACCTGACCCACCTGAACAGCCTGGTCGAGCCCATGGAGGTGGAGGGGCGGGAGCTCTCCCTGGTCCACATCTACGCCGAGGCCCCCAGCTACGGCTGGGTGGACGCCAGCGACGAGGGCATCGCCTGCGTGGACGACGTGGCCCGCGCGGTCATCGTCTACCTCAACTACTACCGCGACACCGAAGACCCCGCCGCCCTGGCGCAGGCCCGCCGTCTGCTCAACTTCGTCCTGTACATGCAGGCCGAGGACGGCGAGTACTACAACTTCGTCACCGACAACCGGGGGACCATCAACCGGACGGGCCAGACCTCCTACAAGGCCTGGTCCTGGTGGGCCGCCCGCGGGCAGTGGGCCCTGGCTGAGGGCTACGCCCTCTTCCGGGAGCTGGACCCCGAATACGCCGCCCAGCTGCGGGAGGCCTACCTCCGGGGCGAGGAGGCCCTGAAGGCGAGCCTCACCGGCTACGGCCGGTGGGATGAGCTGCACGGCGCCCGGGTGCCGGCCTGGCTCCTGGGCGGCGGCTCCGACCTCACGGCGCTGGCGCTCTACGGCCTGGCCGCCTGGTACGAGGCGGAGCCCAACGACCAGACCCGGGCGCTGATGGAGCAGCTGGGCGAGGCGGTGGCCGCCTACCAGCTGGGCTCCTTCGCCGAGTACCCCTTCGGGGCCCAGCCCTCCAACGCCGCTTCCACCGCCCTCTGGCACGCCTGGGGCAGCCACCAGGTGATGGCCCTGGCCCGGGCCGGACGGCTGCTGGGGCGGGGCGACTTCATCGCCGCCGCCCGCCAGGCCGCTGACTCCTTCTTCACCTACCTGCTGGTGACGGACCTGGTCAACGAGGCGGCGGTGAGCTTCCGGCGGCAGGGGCAGATCGCCTACGGCGCCTCAATGCTGGTCCACGGGTTCGACGAGCTCTACCGGGCCACCGGCCGGGCGGAGTACGCCCGCTACGCGGGGCTGGCCGGCTCCTGGTTCTTCGGCAACAACATCGCCGGCGTGGCCATGTACGACCCCGGGACGGGGCGCGGGTACGACGGGATCAACGGCGCCAACCCGTTCATGGTGAACCGGAACGCCGGGGCTGAGTCCACCGTCGAGGCGCTGCTCTCGCTCCAGCGCATCGTCCGGGAGCCCGAGGCGGCCCGGTACCTGGAGTACCGGGAGGTCGGCCGCTCCTACGCCGCGGTGGTGGAGGTGGAGAGCGGCCAGCCGGTCTCCGGTTCCCCCGAGTACGGTCGGCGCGACTGGACCGGCGAGGCCACCTTCTCGGGCGGCCGCTACTACGCCCTGGCCCCCGGCGACGCGGTGGAGCTGGAGCTCCCCGTGGCGGAGGCCGGGGAGTACCACCTCTACCTGGCCCACGAGCGCCAGGCCGCCCCCAAGGACGCCGGCGCCAACACTGTGCACGCCGTCCGGGCCCCGGGCCCGGTGCACATCGACGGCATCCTGGATGACGCCGAGTGGGCGGGGGCCCCGGCGCACGCCGTGGAGCGGCAGGAGCAGCTGCTGCGGGGCCGCTCCACCTGGCCCGGCGCGGAGGCCGACTCGTTCCGCTTCCGCCTCATGTGGGACGACGAGAACCTCTACATCGGCGCGGAGGTGCGCGACCCCGAGCACTGGCAGCAGAGCGTCGGCCCCGGCGTCTGGCAGGGGGATGCCCTCTGGGTCTACCTGGACACCGCCGGCGGCGGCAGCCGGGTGGACGTGAAGCTCACCTTCGCCCAGACCCCGCAGGGCCCCCAGGTGTGGGACTGGCGGGGCGGCGGCTTCCTCCCCGGCGCCCGCCTGGCGTTCCGGCAGCTGGACGGCGGCTACGTCTACGAGGCCGCCCTGCCGCTGGCCGCCCTGGGTCGGCTGGACGCACTGCCAGACCGGGCCGTACAGGCGGCCACGGGAGCTGTCTGGGTGGCGGGCATCGACGTGGGCCGCGGCGCCACCGGCGGCGGCTTCATGTGCTGGACCGGCCTCGACCCGGACGCGGCGGAGAACCACGCCCCGCTGGCCTTCGTCGCAGAGCCGCCCGCGCGGCAGGACGTGGTGGCCCCGGCCTCCCAGGGCCCGGCCGATGTGGCCGTGACGGTGGAGGTGGGGGAGCACGCTCCGCTGGTGCTGCACGAGGCCGTGAGCCCCGACCGCGACTACCTCTGGCTCGACCGCCTGACGGGGCTGCCGCTGCGCCTGGAGCCCGGCGTCTACCGGGTGCGCATCACGGGCAGCGGCGCCGATCCGGCGAGGCGCTCCGTGGTGGATGCGCTGTGGCTCGTGCCCAGCCGGCAGCGGAAGGTGCTGGCCGGCCCCGACGGGCGGCAGCTGGAGCTGATCCGCCACTGGAACGCCGGGTTCACGGAGTGGAAGGAGTGACCGGATACGTTGTTCGAACCAGTGCGTCTCGGCATCTCCGGCCTCGGCGGCTTCGGCCGGTTCGCCCTGGACGCCCTCGCCCGCACCCCTGAGGTCCGGGTGGTGGCCGTCCACGACGTCGACGGGGAGCGCGCCGTCCGGATCGGCGGCGCCGCGGGCGCGGCGGTCTGCTCCACCTACGCGGAACTGGTGACGCACCCGGAGGTGGAGGTGGTCTACCTGGCCACGCCGCCGTCCGCCCACGGCCCCCAGGCGCTGGAGGCCCTGCGGAACGGGCGCCACGTCTTCGTGGAGAAGCCGCTGGCCACGTCCCCGGACGAGGCCGACGCCATCGCACGCCTCGCGGCCCAGGCGGGGCGCAAGGTCGGCATCAACTACGTGCTCCGCTTCAACCCCATCTACCGGCTGGCCCGGCGCATCGCAGCAAGCGGGCTGCTGGGGTCCCTGCGCCACATGAGCCTGGAGAACGACGCCGCCGACGAGAACCTGCCTCCGGGCCACTGGTTCTGGGACCCGGCGGTGAGCGGCGGCATCTGGGTGGAGCACGGCGTCCACTTCTTCGACATCGCCGCACACCTGGCCGGCGCCCGGGGCGAGATCCAGTACAGCCAGGCCTGGCGGCGGGCCCCCGAGGGCCCCGTCGACCGGGTGGTGGCGGTGGCCCGCTTCGGCGACGTCCCCGCCACCTTCTACCACGCCTTCGACAAGCCCGGCCGCATCGAACGGACCACGTTCCGGCTGGCGCACGACGTGGGCTACATTGACGTCCTCGGCTGGATGCCGGTGGCGCTGGAAGCCGAGGCGATCCTGGACGAGGCCGGCCTCTCGGCGCTCACCGCCCTGGTCTCCGGCGGCATCCTGGAGATGGGGGCCGGGCGGACGGCGCCCATCCGGGCCGCCCTGGACCTGGTCCAGGGCTACCCGGGCCAGGAGCGGCGGACCCGCGGCCGGTGGGCGGACCGGGAGGTCAGCCACCGGGTGAGGCTCACCGTCGAGTGCCCCGAGGGCAAGATGGCGGTCTACGCCCGGACGATCCAGGCCGGCGTCGCCGACTTCGCCCGGGGCGTGCGGGACCCGTCCTACCGGCCCGAGGTGACCCTGGCGGACGCGGCGGCCTCCCTCGGCCTGGCCGTGGCCGCCGCCGGCGGGGCGGTCTGCGCACCGACCGGCCCCTGATCCCGCCGCGCCGCATCCCGTACTCAACAGCAAGAAGGGGGCCCCGATTGTGCTGAAGCTCAAGCGCCTGTCGCAGCAGCCCATCCTCACACCGATCCGGGCGCACGCCTGGGAGCGGGAGGCCGTGTTCAACGCGGGCGCGCTCTACGAGAACGGGCTGTTCTACCTGTTCTACCGGGCGGCCGACAACCGCTTCCGCCTGGACCGCCCCGAACCGCGGCCGGAGGAGAAGTTCGTCTCCTCCATCGGCCTGGCGGTGTCGCGCGACGGCGTCAACTTCTCCCGGTTCGACCGGCCCGTCTTCACGCCCGCCACCGAGCAGGAGGCCTGGGGGGTGGAGGACCCGCGCATCACGCGCATCGGCGACACCTACTACATGCTCTACACGGCCTTCGGCGGCCGGGACTGGTATGACTACCGCCCGGCGATCGCCTGGTCGCAGAACCTCATCGACTGGCAGGGGCGGGAGATCCTGCTGGACGAGCCGAACAAGGACGTGGCCCTCTTCCCGGAGAAGGTGGGCGGGCGCTACGTGCTCCTGCACCGGCGCGAGCCCCACATCTGGATCGCCTTCTCCGAGGACCTGCGGCACTGGACCGACCACCAGGTGCTGATGGAGGCGCTGCCCGGCGGCTGGGAGGCGAAGAAGATCGGGGCCGCCGGCCCGCCCCACCGGACCGAGGCCGGGTGGGTGCTCTTCTACCACGCGGTGGACGCCGACCACGTCTACCGGCTGGGCGTGGCCCTGCTGGACCTGGAGGATCCCACCCGGGTCCTGGCCCGCTACCCGCACCCGATCCTCGAGCCCGAGACCGACTGGGAGCGGTACGGGCTGGTGCCCAACGTGGTCTTCTCGTGCGGCTCCGTGGAGAAGGACGGCGCGTACTACGTCTACTACGGCGCCGGCGACTGCTGCATGGGCGTGGCGGCCGTGGACCGGTCCGCGCTGCTCTGGCACCTCACGCAATCGAAGTAGGGGCGCCGGCATGCCGGCGGCCACGGCAGCACGTCCCCGCACCGCCCCGTCTCTCGCACCTGCCCATCCCCATCAGGAGGCCGACGACGCATGATCAAGCTGGAGCGACTCTCTGACCGGCCGATCCTGGAGCCCAACCCCGCCCACGAATGGGAGCGGGCGGCGGTCTTCAACACGGCCGCCATCTACGACAACGGGCTCTTCCACCTGCTCTACCGGGCCACGGACATCGGCTGCCACGCCCGCTACGGCCGCTACATGAACAGCATCGGCTACGCCGTCTCCTCCGACGGCGTCCACTTCAGCCGCCTCGACCGGCCGGTGATGGCCCCGGGCGAGCACATCCAGGAGCTGCGGGGGCCGGAGGACGGCCGGCTGGTGAAGATCGGCGACACCTACCACCTGACCTACACCGGCTTCTCCGACCGGTTCGAGGGCGACTACCGCATCTGCCGCGCCACGTCAAAGAACCTGATCACCTGGGAGCGGCACGGCGTGGTGCTGGATGAGCCCAACAAGAACGCCTCGCTCTTCCCCGAGAAGGTGGGCGGGCGCTACTGCCTGCTCCACCGCCGGTACCCGGACATCTGGATCGCCTTCTCCGACGACCTCGTCACCTGGACCGACCACCGGAAGGTCCTCTCACCCATCCCGGGCACCTGGCAGGACGCCCGGGTGGGCATCGCCGGCCCGCCCATCAGGACCCGGCAGGGGTGGGTGCTGATCTACCACGCCGCCCGGAAGGCCGACAACTCCTACCGGCTGGGCATCGCCCTGCTGGACGCCGCCGACCCCTCGGTGGTGCTGGCCCGCCAGGCCGAGCCGATCATCGAGCCGGAGCTGGAGTGGGAGCGGGTGGGCTTCGTACCCAACGTGATCTTCTCCAACGGCCACGCCCTGCGGGGCGACGACCTCTACGTGTACTACGGCGGCGCCGACACCGTGATCGGCGTGGCGGCCGTGCGGTACTCGGACCTGCGGTTCTGACGCTTCCTGCCATCCCCCTGTGCATCGCGCGAGGGCACCGGCCTGCGGCTGCAGGCAGGTGCCCTTATCCAGCAGAGGACATCTGCGAACGGTTGGTCATCGCCCGGGCCAGGGGGCGCGGCTGAAACGCACCTAGGGCACGCTCACCACGAACGTGTACCGGACCTCCTGCCCGGCCCGGGTGAGGACCACGACCTCGACCTCCCAGTCGCCGGGCATCCCGAAGATGATGGGGTCGGCCACGTAGACGCCCGGCTCCGTCTCCCTGGCCTCGACGGAGTGCAGGCCGATGTCGTGATCCCGCTCCCGGACCCGCAGGCCCACGCTCGCCCCGGAGATGGGCGTGCCGTCGTGCTCGGCGACCTCGACCGTGGGCGTGTTCATCCCAATGCGGGCAGGTGTGATCTTCAGCCGCAGCGCCAGGGGCTGCAGGTGCACCAGCGAGGAGAAGGGGCCGGACCGGGCACGGATCTCGGCCCTGGCCGGCGGCATGCTGGTGAGGAAGCCGGTGGCCGCCACGATGGCGACCAGCAGCGCCAGCTCCGCCCAGACCGCCCGGCCGAACCGGCCGTGTCCCCGGCGCACCATGTTGAGCGCCCCCAGGGCGAGGACCGGCACCAGCAGGGCCAGCTTGGTGGCCAGCGTTCTGCCGTAGGTGGTGGTCGTGACGGCCTCGGGGCCCGGCACGTGCAGCAGGGCGCCGTAGGCTCCGGTGCCCGCCAGCAGCAGGACGGCGGCGGCGGCGACCGGCGTGAACCGGCGGATGACCGGGTCGAGGAGCGCCCGCCGCTCCGCTGGGCCGAGCGACGGCAGCGTCAGGGCGAACCCGGCGAGACCGCCCGCCCAGGCCGCCGCGGCGAGCAGATGGACGAAATCGGCCGCCACGGGAAGCCACTGCCGCGTGGCCATGGCGTGGCTCTGCAGGCTGAGGGTGAGCAGCAGGCCGGCGCCGGGCAGCAGGGCGAGCGCCCGGGTCAGGGGGCCGCCGAGCCGCCCGGCGTAGGTCAGGATGCTCCCGGCGAGCAGGCCCAGGGCCGAGCGCACCAGCCAGAGCTGCCCCGTGCGGGTGCCGGTGGCTGCGTTGAGCAGCAGTCCGGCCGAGAGCGGCTCGCCGGAGGCCTGCACGGCGTACAGGCCCAGTTCGCCGAGGCCCGAGAGGATCAGGAGGCTGCTCAGCACGTCGCCCACCAGCCGCAGCGACCCGGGCAGTCGCCGCACGCCGGCCACCGGCGTCCAGACCAGCAGGAGGAATGCCGGCAGGCCGGCCAGGAGGAGCGAGAGCCACTGCGTCAGGCCGTGGAGCAGGCCGGCCGGAAGCGAGACGCCCGGTGCGCCTGCGCCGCCGGCTGCCTCCGCCGGGGGCGGCGCCGTGCCCACGGAGAAGGCCAGCGTCCCCTGGACCACGTGGCCGTCCAGCGAGGTCACGCGGTAGCTGATCGTATACAGCCCCTCGCCGAGCGGTCTCAGTCCCGCCACGAGCCTCGTCGGGTCCTGCGGATCCACGCGCCCGTCGCCGGCGTCCACGCGGACGCCGGCGCTGTCGCGCACCTGGATGGCCGTGAACGCCGCGGTGACCGGCTCGCTGAACCGGACCTCCACCGCCGTGGGGGGCTCGCGCAGCACCGCCCCGTTGGGGGGGCCGCTGCCCACCAGCTCGGCGTGCGCCCCGGCCCGGCCCGGCGTCACGATGAGGGCGGCCACCGCGGCCAGGATCAGCACCAGGCGCTTCACGGCGGGCTCCCTACCTCCTGCGGAGGGAGAGGACCAGGGCGGCTGCGCCCAGGACCAGCCCGCCGTAAGCGGCACCGGTGGTGAGCGGGCTGGCGGCCGCGGCGGGCGCCTGGGCGGCAGCGGGATCAGCGGCAGGAGCGGGAGCCGGAGCGGGCGCCGTGGGCGCAGGCGGCGCCTGCTCCTGGCCGTGGGCGTCTGTCACGGCCTCGCCGGCCCTCACCTCCATGAAGGAGGCGGGGGTGTTGGAGTCCGAGGCGCCCGCCCAGGCGACCACCTCGCCGCCCTCGTAGGTCTGGTAGACCCGCCAGGCGTACCGGCCGGGGGTGGCGTGGGTCTTGCCCTGGAACTCGAAGTCCTGGAACTCGCCGTCCAGGATCTTGCCGCCCGACCAGGTGATCGCGGTCACGGTCCTGCCGTCGGCGCCCCGGGTGAACTCATAGTTCCAGCCGGGCACCGGCTTGACCCGGGAGACGGCGAACCCCTCGGGCACCTCCACCCTGACCTCGACGGTGGGGACCTCCTTCTCGTTGGGCACCCGGAGCACGAACACCTCGTAGCTGCCGGCGGTCACGACCCTGGGCTGCACGGTGGCGTGGGCGCCGGCCAGCCCGGGCACGAAGAAGAGGGAGAGGGCCGCGACGATGCCCGCAGCAACAGCTTTCTTCAACATATAGATCCCCCTTGTTACCTATCTGTGGTGTGAATTACCACAGTCTGGCCCGCGCGTCACTGGGGCGACGACCTGAGCCCGTTAGGTAGCATGCCCGATGTCGAAGGCCAGGCGCTCGGCGGCGACAGCGAGCACGGCGAATCGCCGAAGGCGGCCGCCGCCTGCCGCGGTGCTCCGGCGCGCACACCGCCGGGCACCGCAGTGCAGCAGAACACCACGACCACCAGCCCCAGCGGAGTGGTGGTCGTGGCGTTCTATGCTGAACCTGGAGCCCGGCGGCGAACCCCCGAAAGGAGGGGCAGTATGGTCAAGCAGTACGCGAGCCGAATTCCGGTTGGCTGCCGCCACGTCTGTAAGGGGAATCGACGGCCGGGCTCCCGGGCACCGCGGGGTGCCTGGTTCCATTATTGCCCAGACCAGCTTTCGTCAAACCGGACCGGAGCCGACTATCAACCTTCATGATCGGCATAGTGCGCACAGAGCTGCAGTGCTCATACGGGAGGTCCGTGCAACAGAAAACCATGGCCACCGACCTAGGGAAAGCAGGATATGGGTACAGTGGAACAGAATAACAATTCGGAGCCCGGCGGCGAGCCCCCGAAAGGAGGGGGCAATATGGTGAGTCTCACCATAACAGGGCGACACGATAGCCGTCGCCTTGCTCGTGCTGATCGTGCTCAGCACGGTTGCTTCAGCCGCTAAAGACAAGCGGTAGGCTATGCGATTTCTTGCTGGCTGCCGCCAAGTCTTGAACGGGGACGCGACAGCCGGGCTCCCGGGCACCGCAAGGTGCCCGCTTCCATTATTGCCTAGACTAGAAATCGCTAGTCGGAGCCCGGCGGCGAGCCCCCGAAAGGGGGACGCGACAGCCGGGCTCGCAGGCACCGCAATCAAACCGGGGTCGACCACGCGCAAAGCCCGGCGGGCTGCGCCGCCGGGCTTCCGAGCACTACTTGTACTGATCCACGAGCTTCTGCCAGACCGCCGGGTCCACCGACCAGTCCCGGTTGACGATGCCCTCGGCCGGGTAGCCGGCCACGCGGTCCTCGTACCGGACCGAGTTCGGGTCCTCGTAGACGATGCCCGTCACCAGCTCCTCCGTCTCCATCAGCTTCTTCATCGCCGCGAAGCGGTCGTGCCGGTCGTAGGTCGGGTCCTCGTCCAGGTTGGTCAGGTGCTGCTTGAAGAAGTCGAAGGTGTTCTGCTTGTTGAACGTAACGCACGGCGAATACGTATTCACCAGTGCGAAGCCCGGGTGCTGGATCGCCCGCTTGATGATCTCCACCAGCTGCTTCTGGTTGGCCGAGAAGCCGTTGGCCACGAAGCCGCAGCCCGAGGCGATGGCCAGCTGCAGCTGATTCACCGTCCGCTCCACGTTGCCCGCCGGCGTCGACTTCGTCTGGAAGCCGTGCTCCGAGGTGGGCGAGGTCTGGCCCTTGGTGAGGCCGTAGATCATGTTGTCCATCACGATATAGGTGATGTCCACGTTGCGCCGCAGGGCGTGCATGTAGTGCCCCATGCCGATGGCGAAGCCGTCGCCGTCACCGCCGGCCGCGATCACCGTCAGCTCCCGGTTGGCCAGCTTCAGCCCCTGGGCCGCCGCCAGCGCCCGCCCGTGGACGGTGTGCAGGTTGTAGGAGTTGATATAGTTGCCGATCTTGCCGGAGCAGCCGATGCCCGAGACCACGGCCACCTTCTCCGGCTCGATCCCCAGCTCAACCAGCGCCTTCTGCAGGGCCGCCAGCACGCCGAAGTCGCCGCAGCCCGGGCACCACCAGGACTTCTCCGAAGTCCGGAAATCCGCCATGGTAACTGCCATCTCGCCTACGCCTCCTTCGCTGCCAGCGCGATCGTCGGGTCGTCGGTCGGCCGCACGCCCTGGCCGCCGCCGGTGACCAGGTACTGCGCCTCGCCGGCGAGCACCGCGCGGGCGCCGTCGACGATGTCCTTGACGGTGAACAGGTTGCCGTCGTACCGGAGCAGGCTCGCCACCTTGGAGGCGTCGTAGCCCGTGCCCTTCAGCATGAAGGCGAACTGGCCCGTGGCGTTGGACTCGACCACCAGCGCCTTGCCGTCGCCCACGTAGCGGGCGATCTCAGCGGTGGGCACCGGGTAGATCAGGCGGATCTGCAGCACGCCGACCTTCTTGCCCGTCATCTGCTCGATGATGGGCTGCGCCTCCTTCGCGGCGCCCAGCGTCGTGCCGAAGGCCAGCAGCACCAGGTCGGCGTTGGGGCTGCCGAAGTAGCGCACCGCCTCGGTGTTGACCTTCGTAATGCGCCGCAGGCGGCGGTTCATCATATAGACGCGGTTGGCGGGGTTCTCCGTCACCTTGCCCATCGGGCCGTGCTCGGCGCCGGTGGCCAGGAACTGGCCGTTCTTCATGCCCGGCAGCGAGCGGGCGGAGACGCCGTTCTCATTGACCTGCTTGCTGTACCGCTCGAAGATGTCGCGCCCCAGCGCCGCCAGCTGCTCCGGATCGGCGATGGGCCCGCGGTCGATCTTCGGCAGGTTGGCGAGGTCGGCCGCGTCAGGCTCCACGGTCTGCTGGAACAGGGCCAGCGCCAGGTCGGAGGCGATCAGCACCGGGCAGTGGTAGTTGTCGGCCAGGTTGAATGCCTCGGCGGTCAGCGGGATGAGCTCCTCCACGGAGCCCGGCGCCAGGACGATGCGCGGGCCGTCGCCGTGGCCGCCGTAGGCCATCGCGAGCAGGTCGGACTGCTCCTGCTTGGTGGGCATGCCCGTCGAGGGGCCGCCCCGCTGCGTGTTCACCACCACCACCGGCGTCTCGGTCATCGAGGCGAGGCCGATGGCCTCCTGCATCAGCGAGATGCCGGGGCCGGAGGTCGCGGTCATCGCCCGCGCACCGCCGAAGCCGGCGCCGACGCAGGCCACGATCGAGCCGAGCTCGTCCTCCATCTGCACCGCAATGCCCCCCACCTTGGGGAAGGCCTTCACCAGGTTCTCGGCGATCTCGGAGGCGGGGGTGATGGGGTAGGAGAACATCAGGCGGCAGCCGCCGGCGAGCGCACCGAGGGCGGCCGCGTCGTTGCCGGTCATCAGCAGGCGCTCCTGCCCGTCGGGCTGCGCCAGCTCCAGGCGCAGGTCGGGCCAGTTCTCGACGACGTGGTTATAGCCCTGCTCCATTGCGGTGTGGATCAGGGCCACGAAGTCCTCGCCCTTGTTGCCCCAGCGGCGCACGGCGTACTTCTTGAAGTGCTCCAGCGGCAGGCCGAGGAACGCGGCCGAGGCGCCGAGGACGATGTTGTTCTTCATCAGGGTGTTGCCCAGCGCCAGGGCCATCTTGTTGAAGGGCATGGTGAGCAGCTTCGCGTCCAGCCCTTCCGGCAGCTGCGGGTCGAAGGCCTCGTCCGCCAGCACGATGGCACCGGGGTACACGTTCCTGGCACAGAGGTTGATGGACTCCTGGTCCAGCACCACCAGCAGGTTGACCCCAGCCGCCGGCGCCAGGACCCGTTCGACGGAAATGCGGGTTGTGAAGTCGGTGTGTCCGCCCTTGATGCGGGAGGCGAACGTCTTGTAGGCGTACACGTAGTAGCCCGCGCGGCTGGCGACGGTGTTGAACACCTCGGCCGTGGAGTCAAGGCCGGAGCCCTGCTCGCCGCCGATCTGCCAGCAAACCTCCTTAAGCAATATGGTCCCCTCCTCAGATCTGGTGCCGCGGAACGAGGCTCTGCACCCGCCCGCGAAGTCAGCTGCGTCCCCATGTGCGCGCTTGCTATCCACTACCAACTATACGGCCTATTAGGGTATGATGAACATGCATAGTTGACATACCGCAAATACTCCCGGTGCATCATGTGCCGGGTAGTACAAGGAGGCCAGCCCGGTGTTACTTCAGCACTTGATAACCTTCTGCCGTGTTGTGGAGACGGGCGGATTCGCCCGGGCCGGGGCGCTGGTGGGCCTGAGCCAGCCGGCCGTGACCCGGCAGATCGCAGCGCTGGAAGCCGAGCTGGGCACGCCCCTGCTGGACCGGGCCAGCAGGCAGCTGCACGTGACGCCCGCCGGCGAGCTGGTCTACCAGCGCGCCCGCCGCATCGCGCAGGCGGTGTCAGCGCTGAAGGAGGAGGTGGCGGACCTGGCCCACCCCGACCGGGGCCGCGTGGCCATCGGCACCGTCACCACCGTCGGCCTCCGGCTCCTGCCCCCCATCCTCGCCGCCTACAAGGAGCGGTTCCCCCGGGTGCAGGTCCAGGTGAAGGCCGGGCGCACCCAGGAGACCATCAACCGCCTCCTGGAGGGCGAGATCGAGCTGGCCATCCTGCCCACCCCGGTCTCGCACCCGAGGCTGCGCACCATCCCGCTGATGGACGACCCCGTCGTGCTGGTCTGCTCCCCGGATCGGCGGGCGGAGCTGCCCGACCCGCTCCCCCTGGCGATGCTGGGCGAGATCGATCTCATCTCGTTCCAGGCCCCGTCCCGCTTCCGCACCTTCGTGGACGCGATGCTGGAGCAGCACGGGGTCTACCCCAACGTCACGATGGAGTTCGACTCCCACGAGGCCGTCACCCTGATGGTGGAGGCGGGCTTCGGCTGCGCGCTGGTGCCGGCGTCGGCGGTGGAGCGGGAACTGGCCCTGGGCAGCCTGGTCAGGGTAGAGGTGGAGGGCATGCCGCCTATGGCCCGGACCACCTGCCTCGCCCTGCGCCACCCCAACCTGGACTGGAACCCGGCCGCCGAGCACCTGTACCAGATGATCATCGCCCACTTTGGCAAAAAGGGGTAAACAGGAAGGATTTCGCCGCATTATGCCTAATTACTAGTACCTAGTCCTAAGTCGCACTTGCCTGAACGCGTTTGTGCTAATTACAGCTTACGTACTCCCGCCGGATAAGGTAGTGCTATACTAGATTCAGGTATAACCGGTTCGGGCCCATCACGAGCCCCTACGAGGAGGACCTGTGGCTATGCATCGACTGGGTAACATGCGGTTGATACTGCGCCTCGAGATCCAGAATACCGGGTCCATTTTCTCGTACATCGCCACTGCGATCGGCGCCACAGGTGGGGACATCCTGGCCGTGGACCTGATCCAGTCCCGTCGCGACGTCGTGATCCGCGACATCACGATCGGGGTGGAGAACAGGGCCCACGGCGACCGGGTCATCCAGGCGGTCACCGCCCTGCCCGGTGTGAAGCTGGTAAACGTCTCGGACCGCATCTTCCTGGCCCACCTCGGCGGCAAGATCGAGGTGACGCCGCGGGTGCAGGTGAAGACCCGCGACGACCTCTCGGTGGTCTACACGCCCGGCGTGGCGGACGTCTGCCGGGCCATCGCCGAGGATCCGAACAAGGCCTTTACGCTTACGATCAAGCGGAACACGGTGGCCGTGGTCACCGACGGCACCGCCGTGCTCGGCCTGGGCGACATCGGCCCGGCCGCGGCGATGCCGGTGATGGAGGGCAAGGCGATGCTGTTCAAGCAGTTCGCCGACGTGGACGCCTTCCCGATCTGCCTCGACACCAAGGATCCGGACGAGATCGTCCGCATCGTCAAGGCCCTCGCGCCGACCTTCGGCGGCATCAACCTCGAGGACATCTCCTCGCCGCGCTGTTTCGAGATCGAGCGGCG
Source organism: Symbiobacterium terraclitae (assembly GCF_017874315.1). NCBI lineage: Bacteria > Bacillati > Bacillota > Clostridia > Eubacteriales > Symbiobacteriaceae > Symbiobacterium > Symbiobacterium terraclitae. Next base: position 68,424 of record NZ_JAGGLG010000014.1, read on the forward strand.
GCTGCAGGAGGAGCTGGACATCCCCGTCTTCCACGACGACCAGCACGGCACCGCCGTCGTGGTGCTGGCCGGCCTGATGAACGCCGCCCGGGTGGTGGGCAAGGAGCTCTCCGACCTGAAGGTCGTCGTCTGCGGCATCGGCGCCGCGGGCATCGCCATCACGAAGATGCTGATGCTGGCCGGCATCAAGAACATCATCGGCGTCGACCGGGAGGGCATCATCGAGCGGGGCAAGAAGTACCCGAGCAACCCGATGTGGCAGTGGTACGCCGAGAACACCAACCCCGAGAACCGGCACGGCGGCATGGCGGAGGCCATCGAGGGCGCCGACGCCTTCATCGGCGTCTCCGGCCCCGGTGCGCTGAAGATCGAACACGTGAAGAGGATGGCCAAGGACCCGATCGTCTTCGCCATGGCCAACCCCACGCCGGAGATCGACCCGGAGGAGGCCGAGCCGTACGTGGCGGTGATGGCCACCGGCCGGTCCGACTACCCGAACCAGGTCAACAACCTGCTCTGTTTCCCCGGCCTCTTCCGCGGCGCCCTGAACTGCCGTGCACGGCAGATCAACGACGCGATGAAGCTGGCCGCCGCCCGGGCCATCGCCGCGGTGGTCTCGGACGAGGAGCTGCACGCCGAGTACATCATCCCGTCGGTCTTCAACAAGCGGGTGGCCGAGATGGTCGCCCAGGCGGTGGAGGCGGCGGCGTACGAGAGCGGTGTCGCCCGGCGGGAGCGGCAGCCCCAGCCCACGCAGACCCGGGGCGGCGACGACTAGGCGAGGACGCCCTGTCCCTCACTGAGCACCGGCAGGAAGCCATCGAGGCCGAGGAGCAGCACTCCTCGGGTCCTCGATGGCTTTTGCTATGGAGGCTTGGCCCTGCTTGCGGGGAGAAGGGGGGGCCGCACGCTTGGCCGTTGAACTGCGCGGGAGCCGCGCCCCTCATTTGTGATAGAATAGTCTCGCTACTGCTTGCGCCGGGGATGAAGTGCCCCCCTGGCGGTTCCGTCCGGCGGTCGTCCGTGCTCGCCGTGCAACAGCAGCGGCGGGGGCTGCCCGGCGGGAGGCAGCCAGCGGGAGACATCCAGCGGGAGACAGCCAGCGGAAGGCTGCCAGCGGGAGACAGCCGGCGGGAGACAGCCAGCGGAAGGCAGCCAGCGGAAGACAGCCAGCGGAAGGCTGCCAGCGGGAGACATCCAGCGGGAGACAGCCGGCGGGAGACATCCAGCGGGAGGCAGCCAGCGGAAGACAGCCAGCGGAAGGCTGCCAGCGGGAGACAGCCAGCAGAAGGCTGCCAGAGGAAGGCTGCCAGCGGAAGACAGCCAGCGGGAGACAGCCAGCGGAAGGCTGCCAGCGGGAGACAGCCGGCAGAAGGCACTCGGCGGGAAGCAGCTGGCAGGAGGCAGCCGGCGGAGGCAGCTGGCTGGCGGCACCTTCCGGTCAGTGGGGGAGAGGTCATGTCAGGTATCAGGCGCACCGCGGCCCTTTGGATCCTGATCGTCACGGTTGGATGCACACGGCCGGCCAGTCCCGACCACCTGGCCGGGGACCTGCCGGGGGAGCCGAAGCCGTATGAACTTGAGGTCGCGCAGGTGAGCACCGGTGGTCGGGCCTCCGGCGAGCGGGCGAAGGACCCCGGACCCGCCGACGCCCAGGTGCTGAACTGGGTCGCGTTCGAGGGGGGAGCGGTCGGGGACCGTCCGTTCTCGGGCGGGCGTGTTCTGCTGTGGGAGTCAGAGCCCGGACGACTCACCGCACAGGCCTTTCTCGGCTCCGAGGCCGAGGGCTGGAAGGCGGCCGGCGTGGTGTCACACCTGGTCACGGGTGAGGAACGGCCGCTCTACGCCACCGCAACCTTGCTGAACGACGTGGTGGAGGACGAGCGCCGAGTCCCCTTGTGGACCTTCTACGGCAAGGCAAATGACGCACGCATCGAGTCCATCCGGATCGTGTTCCCGGGCTCGCCAATCATCCAGCGGGATGTGGGTGCGGGCGGCACCTGGCTGATCGTCTACCAGGGGATCATCGACTATGGCCCTCCCCATGAAGTGACCGTGGTCGCACTGGACGGGCGAGGGCAGGATGTGTTCCACCAGCAACTGAGCCTGCGATGAAGGGGGGCATCCCCGCAGCCCGCAACTCGTCCGCCCTCCGCTCCGTCTGACTAGACGGGAGGTGGTCACGGTGCGGCGGCGCTTCGGTCGCGTCATGTTGCTGGCCGTGGCCCTTGTCCTGCTGTGGGTGGAGGCGGCGTTCGCCTTCACTTATTTCGCGCCCGTGCCCCAGGGAACCGTGGGGTGGGCGCGTCCCCGCATCGTCCAGCGGTTCAACCTGGAGCCCGGCGACCGCATCGTCGCCGCCGAGATGTGGCTGGACGGGCGTCCCGTCACCCCCGCCTGGGACGACACGGGCCTGGTCTACTACGACCCCCCCGGTCCGCTGGAGCCGGGGGCCCACCACGTGCGCCTGACCGTCCGGGTGGTGCCGGGCCGGGAGGGCTACGTGTACGCGCCGGTGACCTCCGAGTTCACCATCACGGTGACCGCCGATGCCCCCGCCGTCCTTCCGCCTGCAGGCGCGGAGGGGGCGGCGGCCCTGGCTGCGGTGAACCGGTACCGCCTCACGGCCGGGGTCTCCCCGGTCGTCCTCGACGCGCGCCTCTCAGCGGCGGCCGCCCTCCAGGCCTCGTACCTGGTGGCCAACCCGGACCAGGTGACCGTCGACGCCCACCGGCAAACGCCGTCCACCCCGGGCTTCGTCGCCGAGAGCGCGGCAGGGCGCGCCCGCTACTACGCCTACGACGGCGGGACCGCCGAGGTGATCAACTTCAAGGAGCGGGCGGAGGAGGCGGTCGCGGGCTGGATCGACACCCTCTACCACCGCGTCCCGCTCCTCCATCCGGGCATGCGGGAGATGGGCTACGGGCTGGCCGGCGACGACGGGCTCACGGTGAACGTCGCCGTGCTGGGGCCGTACACGAGCGCGGACCAGACGGTGCGCTGGCCGGCGCCCGGGCAGACCGGCGTGCCGCCGCTCTGGGACGGGCTGGAGACGCCGGACCCGCTCGCCGGCACGGGCCTCTCGGGACCGGTCGGGTACCCGATCACCCTCACGTTCGGCGCCCGGCCCGAGCAGCTGCGCCTCACCCGCTGGAGCCTCACGGGGCCCGACGGCCCCGTGACCGTACTGCCCTACGACCCGGAGCGGGACCCCAACCTGGAGGATACCGTCGCGCTCATCCCGACGGCGCCCCTGCGCCCGGGGGCGCAGTACACGGTGGCCATGGCCGGCGAAGTGGACCTGGGCAGCGGCCGCCAGCCCTTTGACTACTCCTGGACCTTCCGCACGGCCGCCGAGGCCCATCCGGTGGTTTCACGGCGGGTGATCACGTACCAGGCCGACGGCAGCGTGGCGCACATCCGGCTGGAGGGGCACGCCTTCCCCGTCGGGGTTCAGGTCTACCTGGGCGGGCTGCCCGTTGCAGGGCTGGTGCGGGAGTCGGCGTCCAGCCTGCGCTTCCAGCTGCCCCAGGGGTACCCGGGCGGCCCGGCCGACCTGCTGCTCGTCACCCCCGGCGGCCACGAGGTGACCTGGCCGGAGTTCCTCACCGGCGCCGAACCGCTCTCGCCCTCCCCGGCCCAGGCCTTCCGCCAGGTTCCCCTGGTCGTGCGGGGGCAGCCTCAGGGCCAGCCGGCGCTGGTCCACGGCGGCGGGGCCGTGCTCGTGCCCGGGTCGGCGCTGCTGCGGTGGGGACTGGAGCCCGAACAGGTGACGGCCATCGGCCGGACGTGGTGGCGGCAGGACGTTCCGTCGGCCCTGGGCGAGTACACCCTGGGCCGGGTGATCGCCAGCGTCGGCGGCAGGCCCGTCCGTCTGGCGCTGCCGGTGCAGGAGCGGCTGGGGCAGATCTACGTCGATGCATCCTTCGCCGCGGCCCTGATCGGGGCCGAGCTCCGGCAGGTGGGCGGCCAGTACCACCTGGTGCGACCGGTGGGCGGCCAGTACGACGTGGACGGACACTGGGCTGAGGCCGTCATCGCCCGCCTGCTGGAGGACGGTGTCGTCTCGGGCTACGGCGACGGCACCTTCCGCCCCGACGCGACGCTCTCCCGGGCCGCCTTCGTGCGCATGCTCGTCTCGGCCCTGGGCCTCCAGGGGACGGGCGCACAGGGACAGGGGGCGGCGTTCGCCGACACCGCCGGCCACTGGGTGGCCACGGGGGGCTACCTGGGCGCGGCCGTGACGGCAGGGATCGTCCGGCCTGAGGACTACCCCGGCGGCCGCTTCGACCCGGACCGGGCGATCCTGCGGGAGGAGATCGCCGTGATGCTGGTGCGGGCGCTGGGCCTGGAGGAGCGTGCGCTGGCGACGCCGCTGCAGACGTCCGACGGCGTGGCGGTGATCGAGGGCCGCCGCTTCACCGACGCCGGCCAATGGCAGAGGCCCCGGCACGTGGCCGAGGCCATCCGATCGGGTCTGATTGCGGGGTACGCCGAGGCGGGGGGCGCCTATACCTTCCGTCCGGACCGGACCGCAACCCGGGCCGAGGCGGCGGCGATGCTGGTGCGGGCGCTGGGCGAAGGTGGTTAGCCGATGCGTCCCGCAGGCGGGCTCTAGCTGTTGCGTCCCGGGGGCGGCGGGGCCTGGCCGCTACGGCGTGCGGGTGGTGGGCTCTAGCCGATGCGTCCCGCGGGCGGCGCGCTCACGCCGGTGCGTCCCCGGGAGCGGCGTGCTCTGGCCGTTACGGCGTGCGGGTGGTGGGCTCTAGCCGAAGCGTCCCGCGGGCGGTGGGTACTAGCCGAAGCGTCCCGCGGGCGGTGGGCATTAGCCGTTGCAGCTTGCGGGCGGCCTCTAGCCTGTCCGTCCCGTGGTGGCGGGGCGAGGGCCGCGTAGGACCGCGGCCAGGGCGTCACGGATGGCGATGTTGGCCCGCTCGTTCCGCCGGATCGCCCGCTGGTCCTGCAGGCTGGGCACGACCTGTGCGGGGGCGAGGCTCCACTCGCCGCAGACGTCCGCCCCGATGACGCGGCAGTGGCGGCCCAGCAGGCTGATCCAGCGGAGCAGGTCGGCGAGCCGCAGATCGCCGTCACCCCAGTTGGTGGCGCCGTCCTCCGGCGCGAGGACGTCCTTGTCGACGGAGATGTAGATGTCCCCCGTGGGCAGCGTCTGCCGGGCCCACTCGGTGAACGGCTCGGGAGGGGTCGGGTCGGTCACCCGCACGAGGCGGGGGTGGGGGAGGTAGAGCTGGAGCTCGGGGTTCCGGCCGCCCACCCAGACGACCCGCCGGACCCAGGGCAGGTCCAGGGCGTGGCGGACCCAGTCGCCGCAGGTGACGACGCCGCGCTGCACCGGCGCCGAGTCGTGGTGGTGGTCGAAGAGCACGAGCGTCACCGGTTGGCGCAGGGTCCTCAGCCGGAGCAGGGTGACGTAGTGGTACTCGCCGGCGCCCCAGAAGCAGAGGGGGACGTCATGGTAGGGCTGGAGGGCCGCCGCGAGGGCCGACAGGGCCTCGGGCGTGGCGCAGGCCTTCTTCCCCTCCAGGTGCCGGAGGTCGATCCACGTGTGGGTGGCCGCCAGGAGGTTCGGCTGCCAGGTCAGGGTGTCGTCGAGGTTGAGCACCAGGAATGGCCTGTCCATTCGTGTTGTCACCTCGGTTTTCATTGTAGCAGACCCTGGCAACCGGAGCGGATGTGATTGCGCCCTGCACCGGTGCTGCGGCAGGGACAGATGGACGTGACGTAACCCAGCCGACGAGGCTGGGTTTCCTCTTGTGCCTTCGCCGCCCTGCCTTATGAGCCGTGGGCTCGCCGGCCCTCCCGGCCATCACCGACTTCGGCCGAAACTAGCTCCGCGTCCTCCGCCGAGTACCGCCGAATGGAGGGCCTGGCGGCGGCTTTCGGGTTCAACTCGCGCGGCTCGCTCGGCGCCGCCTTGTCGGATGACTGCCTCTCCGGCGACGACTTCTCCCGTGCATCGGGCATTCCCGATCACCGCATCGTCTGCTGCCTGTTGAGGTGCCTGCTGCAAGACGCGGCGCTGCGTCACGTGCGTTGACCCCGCACCGTCGCGAAATAGGGGGAACTTGGAACCCTATTTTTCACCGATTACAGGGAACCTGGCACCCTATCTCGAGCTGCCCATACCCCGGGGGAGTATTTCAAGCGGGTCTCCCCCCCGGTTTACCCGGGCCGCGGGTCCCCGCCCCCCAGCTTCATGGCTGCCGGCGGCCTCCTCACCGGAAATATGGGGAGAATTTCCCTGTATCTCGTGAAAAATGCAGTTCCCGTTTCCCCCTATCTTGGGCTGACGACTGGTACTCTCCTCGCCCACCCTCAGAACGGTGGCGGAGCGGCCCCGCGTAAGCCTCGCATAGCCTGAACCCGGCCGCCGAACGGCAGCAGAACGACCCGCCGGCACCACATCCCCCACGGCGCGGCGTGAGCGGTGGGCTTGTCCCACCGCTCACCGCCACTCACAGCGTCCAGTTCGTGGACTCCCGCACCACCAGCTGGCTCGGCAGGACTACCTGCCGGGGGCCCGTCACCCCGTGCTGGAGGCCGTCCAGCAGCAGCCGGGCTGCGGTGCTGCCCAGGTCGAAGACGGGGATGCGCACCGTGGAAAGCGGCGGGTCCAGGAGCGCCGTGAGGGGGTCGTCGTTGACGCCGATCAGCGCGACCTGCCGCGTCAGGCCCCGCTCCTTCAGCACCATCAGGGCCCCGACCGCCATGGCGTCGTCGGCGCAGAAGACGGCGGTCGGCGGTTGGGGAAGGGTCAGCAGCCTGACCATCGCCCGGTAGCCGCCGTCCTTGGTGAACTCGCCCTCCACCTCGTACTCCGACGGCAGGTCCAGCTTGTAGCGGGCCATGGCCTGGCGGAATCCCTGGCGGCGGTCCAGCGAGACGGTGAGCTCCTCGGGCCCGTTGATCAGGGCGATCCGCTGGTGCCCCCGGCCCACCAGGTGCTCCACCGCCATCTCGCCGACGGCCACGTTGTCGTTGTTGACCCAGCTCACCGGCTGTCCCTCGCCGGCCCGGCCGATCAGGACGAAGGGGTACTCGCCGGCCACCAGCTCCTCCAGCAGCGCATCGTGCACGCGGGAGGAGGTCAGGATCACACCGTCGACCCGCCGCTGCTTCAGCAGGCGGAGGCACGCGGCATGCTCCTCCTCGGGCGTGGTGGTCATGGTCAGGACGAGGTCGTAGCCGTGCCGGTGCAGTTCGGCGCCGATGCCCCGGAGGACCTCCGGGAAGAAGGGGTTGGCGAAGGCCTGCTCCGCGGGCCGGGCGATGATCACGCCCACGGCGTTGGTGGCCCTGCGTACCAGGCTCCGGGCATTGGCGTTCGGGTAGTAGTTCAGCACCTTCATCGCCTCGCGGACCCGGGCCTGGGTCTCGGGGCTGATGCGGCTGGAGCCGGCGACCACCCGCGAGACGGTGGAGGGGGAGACCCCCGCAAGACGGGCCACGTCCTTGATGTTGGCCATAGCCGACACCTCCTCGCATCGCGCAGGCCAACCGGTGGCGCGGCGCCTGCGTCGCCGGTCCTGCAAACGTTTGCGTTAACCCTTTCAGTTCACCACATCCCGCCATTCTCCTGCCGCCCAAGGGGACTGCGGAGTATTGCGACAAATGTCGGTGCGACCGCCGCAGCGTGTCGGCGCCGCCTGGCCGCTGCGCGCTGTCGGCACGGGCGCCGGCCGGCAGGGGTTTCCGGCTCGTTGCGCTATGACGGCACGGGCGTCGGCCTGAAAGGGCCTCCGGCTCGCTGCGCTATGACGCCACGGGCGTTCGGTCTGCAGGGGTTTCCGGCTCGTTGCGCTATGACGGCACGGGCGTCGGCCTGAAAGGGCTTCCGGCTCGCTGCGCTATGACGCCACGGGCGTTCCGTCTGCAGGGGTTTCCGGCTCGGTGTGCTCTGCCGACGAGAGTGTCAGCCTGCAGGGGCTTCCGGCTCGCTGCCCTCAGCTGGCACAAGCGTTGCCGGCCCGATGCTCGCTCGTCACACTCGCCGGCGTGATCCTCCACGGTGGGTGCCCGCTATCCCGCCAAGGCGCCTGGACACCTGGCGGCACAAGGTCCAGGCGCCTGGACGTCTTGTGGCACAGGGTTCGGGCGCCTGGACGTCTTGCGGCACAAGGCCCGAGCGCTTCTGGCTGCTTCGGCCCGGGGCGTGATGCGTACTCGATCGTTCGGCACGGAATACCCTGCGCATTCGGACTATATCCTTACCACGAAGTATTATTTTCATGTTCTCAAGCCTGACCAGCAGGAGTCGGTCCGGGGGAAGACGAATAGGTTGTTCAAACGATTGCACAGACGCCGCATTCCCCGGTTTGGGGCGCAGCGGCCGTTATTTCACGCCAATCATGCAAACGCTTGCACGGCTGGCGGACCGGTATCTGACTACAGCTCGGAGGTGCTCGACGTGCTGCCAGTCGGCTCCCTGCTCGACTACGACTTTGCGGCCGGTACCCTCACGCTCCGGACGGCGGGTGCGCAGCTGAGCCTGCGCTTCCTCGCCCCCGACCTGCTGCGGATCACGCTGCTCCCCGAGGGCAGGCAGATGCGGCCGTCGGTGGCGGTGCTGCCCCGGCAGTGGGACGACGTCCAGGTGCGGCTGGACGAAGGGGAGGAGGCCCTGCGCCTCGCCACCCCCGCCATGACCGTGGAGGTCGGCCGCGACCCCGTCCGCCTGCGCTTCTACGACCGTGACGGCCGGCTCCTGGCGGGCGAGGCGAGCCTCGCCTGGGGCGAGGGTGCCGTGGCCTGGGAGCAGGCCGCGCCGCCCGAGGTCCGTTACTACGGCTTCGGCCAGAAGCCGGGCTTCCTGGACCGGCGCGGCCGGGCGATGACGCACTGGGCCACCGACGAGTCGCTGCATACGCCCGACCACGACGTGCTCTACCAGGCGATTCCCTTCCATATTGCCATGCAGGGCAGCCGGGCCCACGGCCTCTTCGTGGACAGCACCGCCCGGGTGCGCTACGACGTGGCGAAGGAGCGGGCGGACCGCCTCCGCATCCTGGCCGACGACGACTACCTCGACGCGTACCTCTTCGCCGGCCCGGCCATCAAGGACGTGCTGGTCCGCTACACCGAGCTCACCGGCCGGATGGAGCTGCCGCCCCTGTGGGCGCTGGGCTACCACCAGTGCCGCTACACCTACTTCCCCGAGGCCCGGGTCCGGGAGGTGGCGGCGGAGCTGCGCCGCCGGGAGATCCCGTGCGACGCCGTCTGGCTGGACATCGACTACATGGACGGCTACCGCGTCTTCACCTGGGACCGGGAGCGGTTCCCCGACCCGAAGCAGATGGTGGCGGACCTCAGGGAACAGGGCTTCCGCACCGTCACCATCGTCGACCCCGGCGTGAAGGTGGACGCCCGCTACCCCGTCTTCCGGGAGGGCGTGGCCGGGAACCACTTCATCTGCCACGCCGACGGCGAGCTCTGCATCGACAACGTCTGGCCCGGCCGCTCGGCCTTCCCGGACTTCACCCGGGCCGCCACCCGCCGCTGGTGGGGCGACCTGCACCGGGAGTTCGTCAACGACCTGGGCATCGCCGGCATCTGGAACGACATGAACGAGCCAGCCGTCTTCAACGAACGCAAGACCCTGCCCCCCACGGCCGTCCAGGGCGAGGACGGGGCCAGGGTCGGCCACGACCGGGTGCACAACGCCTACGGCTTGCTGATGGCCCAGGCCACCCATGAGGGGCTCCGGCGCCTGCAGCCCGACCGCCGGCCCTTCCTGCTCACCCGGTCCGGCTACGCCGGCATCCAGCGCTACGCGGCGGTCTGGATGGGCGACAACCACAGCTGGTGGGAGCACCTGCTCACCACCGTCCCGATCCTGCTCGGGATGGGCCTCTCCGGTGTCCCCTTTGTGGGCACCGACATCGGCGGCTTCCAGGGCGACTGCGACGGCGAGCTCTTCGCCCGCTGGGTCCAGCTCGGCGCCTTCCTGCCCTTCTGCCGCAACCACGCCGCCATGGGCACGGTGGACCAGGAGCCCTGGGCCTTCGGCCCGGAGGTGGAGGAGATCGCCCGCCGGTACATCCAGCTGCGCTACCGGCTGCTGCCCTTCCTGTACAACGAGTTCTACAAGTCCAGCCAGACCGGGCTGCCGGTGATGCGCCCGCTGCTCCTGGAGTACCCCGACGACCCGGAGACCGCCAACCTCTCCGACCAGTTCCTCCTCGGCGAGGACCTCCTGGTCTGCCCGGTCTACCAGCCCGGCGCCACGGCCCGGATGGTCTACCTGCCGGCCGGGGAGTGGGTCGACTTCTGGACCGGCGCCCGGCACAGGGGTCCCGCCCGCATCGTGGCCGAGGCCCCGCTGGAGCGGATGCCGCTCTACGTGCGGGCCGGGGCGATCCTCCCCATGGGACCGGTCCGGCAGTGGACCGACCAGCCCGCACCGGCGGAGCTGACCCTGCAGGTCTACGCCGGTGCCGACGGCGCCCTGGACCTCTACGAGGACGAGGGCGAGGGCTACGCCTACCGGGACGGCGGGTACGCCATCACCCCGGTGCGGCTCTCCGGCACACGGCTGCGCATCGGCGCCCCGGAGGGCGGCTACCGCCCCACCCGGGACCGGCTGGTGGTCCGGTTCTTCGCCCCGGGCCGCGTGGTGGTCGCCGAGCGGGACGGCCGGCCTGTCACCTTCCGCACGGCCGCCGATGGCGCCGCGGAGGTGGTCCTCACCGAGGGGACCACGGATGCGTGCGAACTGTCCTTCCGGGTCGAGGGCTGATCCGCCCCGGAACAGGCTGGCCTTCCGCCGCAGGTCTCGCCCTGCCATGAAGCGATGCGATGTGACCATGCTTCTGATCCTCTCCGGACGGGCCTCGCTCTCCCACGAGATTGACCGAAGACGCTCCTGCGCATCCCCCGGCGAGGGCGGGCCCTCCGACGCAGCGATCTGGCGACGCTTCTGAGACCCCGCGATCCGTTCCGACCCTCCCAGCGAACCGACCTTGCGGTGTCCCGGAGCCCTCAGGCTCTTCGCATAGACCACATCCACATCTCACATGGAGGGGTTTTGTATGCGCACCAAGAAGTGGCTTGCTGGCGCCCTCTCGGTCCTGATGCTCTCCCTGGCCCTTGCAGGCTGCGGATCCGCCAAGTCCCCGACGTCCGAACCCCAGAACCAGGGCGGCACCCAGCAGGGGTCGTCCACCAACACTCCCGCAAAGACCCCGGTGGAGCTGACCGTCTGGTCGCACCTCACCTCGCCTGAGGTCCAGGAGGTGCAGAAGGTGGCCGACGAGTGGGCGGCGAAGACCGGCAACAAGGTGACGGTCCTGGAGGACCAGACCGGCTTCCAGGAGTACGCCGCCGCCGCGACGGCCGGTCAGGGCCCCGACATCATGTACGGCCTGCCCCACGACAACCTGGGCCCCTTCTGGAAGGCCGGCCTGCTTGAGCCCGTGCCCGATGGCGTGATCGACGAGAGCAACTACGAGAAGGTCACCCTCGACGCCGTCTCCTACGAGGGCAAGAAGTTCGCAGTGCCCATCTCGTACGAGGCCGTGGCGCTCTTCTACAACAAGGCGCTGGTGAGCGAGCCCCCGACCGAGTGGGACGAGTTCCTCGCCCTGGCCCAGGAGAAGGGCTTCATGTACAAGATCAAGGACTTCTACTTCACCTACGGCTTCATCGCCGGCAACGGTGGGTACGTCTTCAAGGACAAGGGCAACGGCAACCTCGACCCGACCGACGTGGGCTTCGCCAGCGAGGGCGGCATCGCCGGCCTGCAGCTGCTCAGCGACTTCGTCAACAAGTACAAGCTGATGCCCAGCGACGTGGACGACAACATGGCCAAGGCCGAGTTCCAGGCCGGCAATGTCGCCTTCTACCTCTCCGGCTCCTGGGACGTGAAGGGCTTTGAGGACGCCGGCGTCGACTTCGGCATCGCTCCGATGCCCAAGATGCCCAACGGGCAGCCGTTCAGCCCGTTCGTCGGTGTGCAGGCCGCCTTCGTCAACGCCGACTCCAAGCACAAGGCCGAGGCCTGGGACCTGATCAAGTACCTGCAGGAGAACGTGCCCGAGCGGCTCCTGGCGGTGGGCAACCGCATCCCGGCCCAGAAGTCCATGGCCTCCGCCCTGCAGACCAACCCCTACCTGGCCGGCTTCGCCGAGAGCGCCAAGGTGGGCCATCCGATGCCCAACATCCCCGAGATGGCCTCCGTCTGGGCGCCCGCGGCCAGCATGATCGAGCTCGTCGTCATGCAGCAGGCCACCCCGGAGCAGGCCGCACAGCAGGCTGTGCAGGCCATCAACGAGGCGGTCGCTGCCCAGCGGTAGCGTGAGTGCGAGGGGGGCGGCGCCGCCCGCCCCCCTTCGATGCTGCCTTCCGGCCGATCCACCCCTGGGGAGGGACATCCGATGGTAACACTCCGTCGCCGGCTGGCCCCGTACGCCTACCTGTCGCCGGCCATGATCACGATCCTGATCATGACCATCTTCCCGATGCTCTTCACCATCTACCTCGCCTTTACCGACGCCAACCTCTACACCTTCCGGACCGGGCCCAAGTTCACGGGCCTCGCCAACTTTGTCGACATCTTCACGGGCTCCTTCTCCAAGGCCTTCTTCCCCGTGCTCGGCTGGAACATCGCCTACGCGCTCTTCAGCGTGCTGACCCAGTTCAGCTTCGGCCTCTTCCTGGCCATCCTGCTCAACAACCCGCACATGCGGGAGTCCAACCTCTACCGGGCGATCCTCATCGTCCCCTGGGCCATCCCCGGCACCCTGGCCGTCCTGGCCTGGAAGGGACTGCTCAACACCAGCTCCGGCGCGATCAACGTAGCCCTGGGTGCGCTGTTCGGGCTGGACCCGATCCCCTGGCTGCAGGATCCGCACCTGGCCCGGGTCTCGGTGCTGCTGGTCAACCTCTGGCTGGGCTTCCCCTGGTTCATGACGGTCTGCCTGGGCGCCCTGCAGTCGATCGACACCGGCCTCTACGAGGCGGCGGAGATCGACGGCGCCAGCCTGTGGCAGCAGTTCCGGTCCATCACGTTCCCGCTCCTGACCCGCATGACCGTCCCGCTGATGATCAGCTCCTTCGCCCACAACTTCAACAACTTCGGTACGGCCTTCCTGATGACCGACGGCGGACCGGTGCGCCTCGCCGCCTTCCAGGCCGGCTACACCGACATCCTGGTCTCGGTGGGCTACAAGCTGACGGTGCAGCAGTACCGCTACGGCCTGTCGGCAGCGCTCTCGCTGGTGCTCTTCGTCATCGTCGCCGTCATCAGCCTGATCAACATGAAGGTCACCGGGGCCTTTGCGGAGGAGGACTGACATGGCGCGCACACGGAAGAAGCTCCGCCCGTACGAGCGGGCGCAGCTCTGGGTCTCTCGGGTCATCCTCTGGGCGATCATCCTCGCCGTGCTCTTCCCGCTCTTCTCGGTGGTCGCCTCCTCCTTCCAGAAGGGCGACGCCTTCGCCGTGAAGCGGCTGTTGCCCGACCCGAAGCTCTTCACCCTCGACAATTATCGCGAGCTCTTCTCCGAGACGAGCCGCTTTCCGATCTGGCTCAGGAACACCCTCCTGATGGGCACCGGCGTCGGGGTGCTCCAGGTAGCGGTGACTCTCACGGCCTCCTACGCCTTCAGCCGCCTCAAGTTCTGGGGGCGGAAGAACGGCATCCGCACCCTGATGATCATTCAGATGATGCCGAGCATGGTCTCGCTGGCTGCGGTGCAGTACGTGCTGTTCAAGCTGAACCTGGCCAACCTCTGGGGCTTCCTGCTCTCCTCGATGGGCGCCAGCGCCTGGTCGATCTGGCTCCTGAAGGGCTACATCGACGGCATCCCCCGCGACCTGGACGAGGCGGCCAAGGTGGACGGCTGCAGCGACTGGCAGGTCTTCCGGCTGATCGTGCTGCCGCTCTCGGTGCCGATGCTGGCCGTGCTCTTCCTGTTCAGCTTCATCGGCGTCTTCAGCGAGTACGTGATGTCCAGCGCCCTCTTGAAGAACCCCGACCACTGGCTGATGGCCCAGGGCCTCCGGTCCTTCTCGGCCAACGCCTACTCCACGGCCTGGGGCAAGCTCTCCGCCGCCGTGGTGGTCACGGCGTTCCCGCTGGCCGGGGTCTGGATGCTGGCGCAGAACCTGGTGCAGGCGGGCCTGACCCGCGGCGCCGTCAAGGGATAGGGAGGGGGAGCCCATGCAACTGGCTGCACTGCAGCACCGCTGCACGGTCCCGTTCGCCTATCCGGTGGGCGACGGCCACCTGCGCGTGATCCTGAAGGCGGCCGACGGCGACCTGGCCGCGGCCGAGTGCATCTTCGGCGACCGGTACGCCTGGCCGCCGTCCGAGGACGCCCCCCTGCCCCTGGCACGGCTGGGGGGCGATGGTGTGCACGAGTACTGGGGCGCCACGCTGCCGGCCCCGCAGCGGCGGGTGCGTTACCGCTTCCGCCTGGAGGGGCGGGACGGCACCGTGGTCTGGCTGGCCGAGTCCGGCCTGCACGACGCCCCGCCCGACGGCGGCTTCTTCCAGTACGCCTATATCCACCGGGCCGATCGCTTCCGCCAGCCCGACTGGCTGCGGGAGGCCGTCTTCTACCAGATCTTCCCCGACCGCTTCTGCAACGGCGACCCCGCCAACGACCCGCCGGGTACGGGGCCCTGGGGCGAGCGCCCCACCCCCCGGTACCTGGCCGGCGGCGATCTGGCGGGCATCCGGGCGCGCCTGGACTACCTGGCGGACCTGGGGGTCGGCTGCATCTACACGACGCCAGTCTTCCGCTCGCCGTCCAACCACAAGTACGACACCGCCGACTACTACCAGGTCGACCCGGCCTTCGGCACCAACGGGGAGCTGGTCGGCCTCGTGGCGGCGGCCCACGAGCGGGGCATCCGGTTCCTGCTGGACGCCGTCTTCAACCACAGCGGGGCCCTGTGGCCGCCGTTCCAGGACGTCCTCGCCCGAGGGGCCGACTCGCCCTACCGGGACTGGTTCTACGACCTGCGGTCCTTCCCCGTGGACCCCGAGGCCTGCAACTACGAGACCTTCGCCAACCACGTGCCCACCATGCCCAAGCTGGACACCGGCAACCGCGACGTGGCCGCCTACCTGCTGGAGGTGGCCGAGCACTGGCTGCGAGAGGCCGGGGTCGACGGCTGGCGGCTGGACGTGGCCAACGAGGTGGACCACCGCTTCTGGCGCGCCTTCCGCGACCGGGTGAAGGGCGTGAACCCGGAGGTGTTCATCCTGGGTGAGGTCTGGCACGACGCCCTGGACTGGCTGGGCGGCGACCAGTTCGACTCGGTGATGGACTACCCCTGGCGGGACGCGACGCTGGCCTGGCTTACCGGCCGCATCGACGCCCGGGACTACGACCGGTGGCTCACCCGGCTCCGCTTCCGGTACACTGCCGAGGCGGCCCGGGGCCTGGTGCGCCTGCTCTCCACCCACGACACGCCCCGGGTGCGGACCGTGGTCGGCTCCCGGGAGCGGGCGGCCCAGGCGGCCGTGCTGCTGCTCACCTGCGAGGGCGTGCCGATGATCTTCTACGGCGACGAGGTGGGGCTGGAGGGCGGCGACGACCCCGACTGCCGCCGCTGCTACCCCTGGAACGACGAGGAGCCCCGTGACCTGGGCCTTCTCAGCCTCTACCGGCGGCTGGGCCGCATCCGCCGGGCCCTCCCGTGGCTGAACGACGGCGCCTGGCAGACCGTGCTGGCCGAGGGCGACCTGCTGGCCTACCTGCGCCTGCCCACCCCGCTGCACGCCCCCGAGCGCCCCGCCGGCGAGGAGGGGCTGCTGGTGGTGCTGAACGGCGGGACCGATTCGGTCGAGCTGGCCCTGCCCCCGGGCGACTGGGTCGACCTGCTGGCGGGCGAGATGCAGACCGGCCGGCTGGAGGGGGCGGGGCAGAGGGCGGCTGCGAAGGCGATCCGGCGGAAGAACGGAGGGAAGAGCGGGCAGGTGACCCTGCAGGTGTCTCACAGGGCACGCGGGCGGGCGCCTGGGCGAGCAGCCAGGCACGCAGCCGAGCAGCTCTCTGACCATGTGGCCTTGCAGGCGCCGGGGCGTGCGCTGGGGACCGTCACGCTGCGCCTGCCCCCGCTCGGGCTGGCCGTGCTCGCCCCGGCGTGGATGGAAGGGGTGGTGAAGGGATGAGGCGTGCCGCTCGCCTCGCAGCGGCGCTGGTGGCGGTCTTGCTCGCCGCATCCATGCGGGCGGCGTTGCTGGCCTCACCCGCCTTCGCCGCCGGGACATCCGCCTACGCCGCGGCGACGGCGCCCGCATCGTTCGCATCGATCCTCGCCGCAGCGCCAGCCCAGGCCCGGGCAGAGGCCGCTGCCCCCTTCGAGTCCGCCCCTGTAAGCGCCGGAACCCGAGCCGCCGCAGCGATGGCCCAGACATCGCTGGCACCTGCCTTGCCGGCAGCGATGGCCCAGACATCGCTGGCACCTGCCTTGCCGGCAGCGCCTGCCCGGACATCGCTGGCATCCGCCTTCGCCGCGGCGACCGCCCGGACACCGCTCGCATCTGCCCCGGCGGCGGCATCGGCGACGGAACCCACCGATGCGGACCGCACCTGGCAGGACGAGACGATCTACTTCATCATGATCGACCGCTTCCACAACGGCGACCCGAGCAACGACGGGCCGGCCGATCCGCGGAATCCCCGGGCGTGGCACGGCGGCGACATCCAGGGCATCATCGACAAGCTGGACTACATCCAGTCGCTGGGCTTCAGCGCCATCTGGATCACCCCGCACGTGCGGAACGCCGGCAACGACTACCACGGCTACGGTGCCGTGGACTTCTTCGAGACCGACCCCCACTTCGGCACCAACGAGACGGTGAAGCGGCTGGTGGCCGAGGCCCACCGGCGGGGGATGAAGGTCATCTTCGACATCGTGGTCAACCACACCGGGCCGGCGAACCCGCTGGTCACCGAGCACCCGGACTGGTTCCACCCGAAGCGGGCCATCACCAACTGGAACGACCAGACGCAGGTGCAGGAGGGCTGGCTCTTCGACCTGCCCGACTTCGACCAGTCCAACCCGGAGGTGCGGCAGTACATCCTGGACTACTCCCGCTTCTGGATCGAGACCACCGACGTCGACGGCTTCCGCCTGGACACGGTGAAGCACGTGCCCCACGAGTTCTTCACCTGGTACGCCGCGGAGCTGCAGAAGATCAAGCCCGGCTTCTGGCTGATCGGCGAGGACTGGGAGAACGCCCCCTGGCGGCTGGCGGCCTACCAGGAAGCGGGCGTCACGGCGCTGTTGGACTTCCCCACCAACGCCGCCGCCCGGTCGGCCATTGCCCAGGGGGGCTCGATGCGCCAGCTGGCCAACCAGGTGAAGGCCGTCGGGGCCACGATGCCGGATCCCTATGAAATGGGCGGCTTCCTGGACAACCACGACATGACCCGGTTCGTCACCGAGGCCAGGGACCGGCCCATCGAGCGGCTGAAGCTCGGGCTGACGTTCCTGTTTACCCAGCGGGCCATCCCGATCCTCTACTACGGCACCGAGATCGGGATGGAGGGCGGCAACGACCCCTACAACCGGAACGACTTCCCCTGGGGGGAGGAGCGGGACCACGAGGTCGTCGGGTTTGTGCAGAAGTTGAACGAGATCCGCCGGAGCCACCCGGCCCTTCGCCGGGGGACGGTGGAGGAGCTGCTGGCCACCGACGCGCACTACGCCTACGGACGGGCGGCCGAGGACGACACGGTGGTCGTGGTCCTGAGCAACGCCACCGGGCCGGTCACCGGCCTGCCGGTGGACGTCGCGCCGCTCGGGCTCGCCGACGGCACCCGCCTGCGGGATGAGCTGACGGGCCGGGAGGTGCAGGTCAGCGGCGGGCAGGTGGCGCTGGACCTGGACCCGCTCTCCGGGGTCATCCTGGCGCCGGTCCCCGCCACGCCCGCAGGCCCGAGGGGGATCCCTGGGTGGGCGCCCGCGGCTGCGCTGGGCGGGCTGGCGGTGCTGGCCGGGGCGGTGGTCCTCGTCCGGCGTGCACGTCCGGGCCGGACGGGTTCGTAAGGTTTCCCCGGTCATCGTCGGGGCGACCCCTTGCACTCTGGTTCGCCGCTGATGGACGGGACGACTCCGCACGCTGGATGGGCGCCCTGCCGGACCCCCGGTGGGGATACCCCCCGCCCGGCGGGGATACCCGCCGCCCGATGGGGATACCCCCCGCCCGGCGGGGATACCCCAGGGAACGAAGCCTCATGAACACCCGGTCCCACTTCCCCGCGCCAGCGAGGAAGTGGGACCGCCCTTGTCAAACAGGAACTACGATGGCCCTGTACCTGACCACGCCGAACTACGGGTTACGGGAGTGTGTGCGCATGGCTCTGTTCGGAGGCATCGAAGCGGGGGGCACCAAGTTCGTCTGCGCGGTGGGCACGGGACCCGACGACGTGCGGGCGGTGACCCGGTTTCCCACCACGACCCCGGCGGAGACGATCGGCCGGGTGATCGAGTTCTTCCGCAGCCAGCCCGAGCCGATGACGGCCATAGGAATCGGGGCCTTCGGTCCCACCGACCCGGATCCGGCGTCGCCCACCTACGGCACCATCACCTCCACGCCGAAGCCCGGCTGGCAGAACACCCCGCTGCGCAAGCTGGTGGCCGACGCCCTCGGCGTGCCCGTCGCGTTCGATACCGACGTCAACGCCGCCGCCCTGGGCGAGTACACCTGGGGCGCCGCGCGGGGGATCGACACCTTCATCTACCTGACGGTCGGCACGGGCATCGGCGGCGGTGCGATGGTCGAGGGGCGCATGCTCCACGGGCTGGTCCACCCCGAGATGGGCCACATCCGCGTCCCCCACGATTGGGCTGTCGACCCCTTCCCGGGCTTCTGCCCGTACCACGGCGACTGCCTGGAGGGGCTGGCCGCGGGACCGGCGCTGGAGAGGCGGTGGGGCACCCGGGCCGAGACCCTCCCGCCCGACCATCCCGCCTGGCCGCTGGAGGCGGAGTACCTCGCCCAGGCGCTGGTCAGCTACATCCTGATCCTGTCGCCGAAGCGCATCGTAATCGGCGGCGGGGTGATGCACCAGCCCGCGCTCTTCCCGCTGGTCCGTACGCGGGTGAAGGAGTTGCTTGCCGGGTACGTGCAGTCGCCGGCGATCCTGGAGGGGATCGACACCTACATCGTGCCGCCAGCGCTGGGCGACCGGGCCGGCGTCCTCGGTGCGATCGCCCTGGCGCAAGGGCAGAGGTGAGTCCGCCTGCGGGGGCAGGTGTGAGTCTGCCATTAACCCGCGATCAACCCCACCAGTCCGCACGGTTGGTGGGGTTCGGTGTGCCCGCCGGGTTGGCCGCGATCCAGTCCTTCAGGACCGTCCGGTCCAGGTTCAGGCGGGTGGCCGCAGCTACCTCTGGCAGGCCGGGAAGACCACGGAACTGAGCGAGCCGAGTCGAGATAGACCCCGCCCATCTGCAGGCGGGGTTCAGTTTTTCCATTCACATAGCTACGCCCCGGATCCCTTCTGGGCGGGTCTGCGGGCCCGCCACCGGAACGCCCGATCATGCCTGAAGCGCCGCCAGACTGCGGCGGTATGCGGCACTGCGTACCTCAAGGTACGTGATCAGTTCCTCCATGCCGTCAAGACACCGCAGGGAGAGGGGGCCCTCAACCTTGTGCCGCATGCCCTCGAGGGTGAGGTCCTCGGGATGGACGATCACCAGGCGGATGCCGCGGGCCGTGCAGATGCCCACCTTGATCAGGTCACGGGCCTGCTGTCGCCGGGCCTCCTCTGCGTCTGGGAACAACCGGGTCGGTCCATAGTGCTGCGGGCCGTTGAACTCGAAGGCCACGCTCGGCGGGTAGAAGCGGTCGAACTGCATTTCCTCGTTGGTGTACGGGTTGATGAGGAACCCCGGAGATGCATCGTCTTCGAACTCCTCGCAGTCCACGAGGAGGGTGAGCCACTCCCGCATCAGCGCCTCGCCCAGGTACGGCGCCCGCTGAAGGCGGCGGTCGGCGGCTGCGATCGCCCGTCGGATCCGCTCTACCTGGGGGTTGTGGAGGGTGAGCCTGAAACTGCCCTTAAGGCCGGGGCGGTGGACAGAGAGCCAGCCTTGTGCTTCAAGAATCGTGACCGCCCGTCGGAGCGTGTTGAGGCACAGGTCGGTGAACGACCTCAGCTCTGCCCACGTCGTGGTCACGGACCGCCCACTGAACCCAGGCAGATATTGAACGGCGGCGTAGAGGAGCTTCGCCTGTCCGGTGATGCTTCGGGCGCTCAGGAGGGCGATGGGGAGCGTCGCACACCCGGCCCGACTGACTGCGATCGGTTGCGGCCGCAGCAGGTCGTGATCCCGCAGGCGGCGTTGCGCATCGGACACTCCAGAACTCGACAGGCCTGTCAAGAGCCGCAGTTCCTTTGTGTCGTCCGTCAACTGACGGGCCGCCCAGACCAACTTGGATGCGGCGCTTAGCGAACGGTTCAGCAGGATCTCTCGTGGAACAAGGACTTCTTCTGGGGGACGACGTTTCCTTTGCATTTCTGATCCCTCCGCAGACCATTTCGTGGGCGAGAAGGAAACTCCTTCCAACCCATCGCCCGACGGCCTTCAGACCCGTAAGGTCGGCCACTCGCCGACTGAAGGGGTGTCGTGGCTCGGCCGGGGGTAGATCACGGCTTGATATAACCTGCCTGGGCAAGCGAGCCCAAGCCGCGCAGATCGGTTGAGCGGTGAAGGAGCAGTTGGCTCATCCTGGTGAGACGTGCGGTCCTGGCGCCGGGTCGTTCAGGGATGAAGTAGCAAGAATCTGCAGTGGGTGGCTCGACCGGATGCGGAAAAAGTGACACTTCAGGTGTGAAGGGTTGCGTGGCGATTCGCCCGGGGGCGACGAGGGCTCGAGGGGTGAGCCGCCGGGGAGCGGCGAGGGTCCGAGAGGTCGCGATGTTCACCTGTGAAGTAGCAAGAGTCTGCGGTGGGTGGCGCAGCGGGGTGCAGAAAAAGTGACATTTCGGCTGTGAAGGGTTGCGTGGTGAGCCGCCCTAGAGCGATGAGGGCTCGAGGGGTGAGCCGCCGGGGAGCGGCGAGAGCCCGAGAGGTCGCGATGTTCACCTGTGAAGTAGCAAGAATCTGCGGTGGGTGGCTCGACCGGATGCGGAAAAAGTGACACTTCAGGTGTGAAGGGTTGTGTGGCGATTCGCCCGGGGGAGATGAGGGCTCGAGGGGTGAGCCGCCGGGGAGCGGCGAGAGCCCGAGAGGTCCGGATGTTCAGCTGTGAAGTAGCAAGAATCTGCGGTGGGCGGCGTAGCGGGGTGCGGAATAAGTGACACTTCGGCTGTGAAGGGTTGCGTGGTGATTCGCCCTGGAGCGACGTGGGCCCCAGAGGTCGCGATGTTCAGCTGTGAAGTAGTAAGAATCTGCAGGGGGTGGCTCGGCCGGGTGCGGAAAAAGTGACACTTCAGGTATCGAGGGTTTCGTGGTCAGCCGTCTGGGGGTGACAAGGGCCCGACGCCGAACGGTGACGTCGTCAGTCTGCGGTCGGGGCCACGGGACGGGGCTGGCTCATTGGAGCCAAATACGGAGGCCACCGCGTGCCGTGCGGTGGCCTCCTGATCGTTCCCGGAAACCCAGCACATGTGCCCTCGGGCCCTCCGGGTCGCACCCCCGGGGAGACAGTCGGCACCACTGCGATCAACCCCGCTCAACCGACTGCGCCACGTCGGCGAAAACTCCTCCGGTTGCCCGGGGCAGATCCTCCACCCGCAGCCTGAGGAGCGCCTCGGGTACGCCGCCGCCAGCCCAGATGTCCGGGAAGCGCTGCAGGGTCTCGTCCAGCAGCACGGTGACGGGTCGCAGCAGCCCCACCGGCGCCACGCCCCCCGCCACGAACCCGGTCACCGCCAGGACCTCGTCCGGTCCGGCCAGGGTGACCTTTCCCCGGTCGAGCAGCGCCTTCACCTTCTGGCGGTCCACCCGTTGGTCCCCCGCCGCGACCACCAGCACGGGTTCGCCGCCGGCGAACAGCAGGATCGACTTGGCGATACGGCTGGGCTCCACCCCCAGCGCCTCGGCAGCAGCCGACACCGTCGTGAGATGGTCGGCGAAGAGGCGAATCTCACCCTCCACACCCGCCGCCTGAAGCGCCGCCCGAACCCGCACCAGCGGTTCTGGTTCCATCTGTGCCCCTGTGATCATCACTCACCCTCCGCTACGTACACAATCCGTTGGCCGGGATCGAGCGTTGGCACTCCGTGAAGGAGCTGGCCGACCGAACCCGCCACCCGCCCTCCACGCGATCCACAACCACCAAACATTCCTTGTTCTTCAGCGAGTCATCCTTTAATCCTTCATCGCGGACTCGCACCACCGCCACATCCCCCCGAACTCTCCGCGCAGCCACGCCACCCGGGACCGGTCGCAGTCGCCCTCACCGCTGTAGGCGGTCGCGCTCCTTCGGGGGTTGGCGCCACCGCAGTCGTCGTGCTCCGGTCAGGCGGGAGTAGCACGAAGGTTCATGTCCTTTGGGTCTCGCCTCGTCTTCGACCTTGACTTTCTTTGACATTAGCAGCAATATGAAAGAGAGAGGGGGGATGCGGCGATGCTCACCTTCCATACGGTTCTGCTCCTGATCGCCCTGTTCGGCCTGGCCGGTCTCGTCGGCTGGACGATGCTCGGCCCCCTGGGTGCGGCCGTGGTGATCGCGGTGTCGCTCCTGACCAGCACGGCTGCGTACCGGGGGCGTGCACGGGCCTCGCTGCGCCAGATGGGCGGCCGTCCGCTGCAGTGGTATGAGGCCCCCGACCTGTACGAGCTGGTTGCGGCCCTGGCCCACCGGGCCGGGCTGCCGACGCCGCGCCTCTACCTGCTGCCGGGCGAGATGGTCAACGCCGTCGCGGTGGCCACCGCCAGCAGCAGCGCCATCGGCGTGACGCGGCCTCTCCTGCGCCACATGCCCGCGGATGAGGTGGCGGCGGTGATCGCACACGAGCTCTCCCACATCCGCCACGGGGACCTGCCCCTCAACATGGTCGCCGCCGGCCTGGCTGGCGCAGCGGCGGTGCTGGCCGAGATGGGACGTTTCGGCGTGATCTTCGCCTGGCTGCTCGGGGCGCCGGTCGGCGTCGGCGAGCTGGCCCTTGCACTGCTGGTCGCCGGCGGGATTCCTGCCGTCGCCCTGGCCCTGCGGATGAGCATCTCCCGGGAGCGGGAGTACCTGGCCGACGCCGGCGCCGCGGCCCTGGTGGGATCAACGCAGCTCATGGCCCGGGCCCTCTGGCGGCTGGATCAGCTCAACCGGCCGACCTGGTGGCAGCGTCTGCTGGGCTACCCGTCACCGGTGGAGCCCACCGGACTGGCCGCACTGTTCAGCAGCCATCCGCCCACCCGGCAGCGCATCGCCCGGCTGCAGGCGATGCGCCCGCCCCGGCCGAACCTGACCTACGGTTTCCTCCACCTGTGACCCGAACCGCCCTGCCTGACCGCAGGGCGGTTTCCGCGCTTTGGACCTGCGGCCCGCCGGCTCACGGTGCGCCGCGGAAACGGCCAACGGAGAGCTGCGGACGGGTGCATGCGGCGGCCCCCACCAGGGGAGTTGGGCCGGCACGGCGAATCTGGAGGGCGGGAGGTTGTGAGGGATGCCATACTCGATGTACGGGCGGTTTCCCGTCTTCGGCGAACACGACCGGGAGACCCTGGCCCAGCTCCAGACGTGCGCCGAGGTGGGGGACGCGGTCGCGGCGGCCCTGATGGCCGACGGCCACAAGGGATACAGCCAGCCCATCGGCGGGGTGCTCTTCTACGACAAGTACATCTCACCCTCGGGCGTGGGCTACGACATCGCCTGCGGGAACAAGGCCGTGCGCACGAACCTGACCTACGGCGACATCCAGGCCGACAAGGGGCGCCTGGCCAGCGAGATCTTCCGCCAGGTCTCCTTCGGCATCGGGCGCAAGAACGCCGTGCGGGTTGATCATGAGCTGTTCGACGACCCCACCTGGAACGACGTGCACTATCTGCGCACGCTGAAGCCCCTGGCCCAGGACCAACTGGGTACGGTGGGCGCCGGCAACCACTACGTGGACCTCATGGCGGAGGTGCAGTCCGAGTGGAAACTGGGCGACCCGATCCCTGCCGGAGCGCCGGTCTGGGTCGCCGTTCACTTCGGCTCCCGCGGGTTCGGCCACCGCACGGCTTCGGGCTTCCTCAACCTGGCGGCCGGGCGGGACTGGGACGCGCGGGCACCGGGCGAGTCCATGGACCAGCCCCCGACCCTGATCCCCGCCTCCTCAGCGCTCGGCCAGGATTACATCGCCGCCATGCGGCTGGCCGGCCGGTATGCCTACGCCGGCCGGGACTACGTGGTGGAGCAGGTGCTGCGGATCCTCGGCGCCGAGGCGACCTTCACCGTGCACAACCACCACAACTACGCCTGGCTGGAGGAGCACGGCGGCGTGAAGGGCTGGGCGATCCGCAAGGGCGCCACGCCGCTCTTCCCGGGACAGCTGGGTTTCATCGGCGGGTCCATGGGCGACATCGCGGTGGTCGTGCGCGGCGTCGACGGGGAGGAGGCCCGGGCGGCCCTCTACAGCACCGTCCACGGAGCCGGCCGGGTGATGTCCCGCACGCAGGCCGCAGGCAAGTGGAAGCGGATGGGCGGCAGGCGGGTCCGGGTGGGAGGCGCCATCGACATGGAGTCCGTCCGCCGGCGGCTCGCCGCCGCGGGGGTCGAGCTGCGGGGCGCCGGCGCCGACGAGGCCCCCGACGTGTACCGCCCGCTCCGGCAGGTGCTGGCCTGCCACGCGCCCACGATGGAGGTGCTCCACGTCCTGGCTCCGGTCTGCGTGGTCATGGCCGATGCCGAGGAGTTCGACCCGTACAAGGACTGACCATAGCCGGCGCGCCCGCGCTCCGCCCGCCGCAGCAGCCCTGGGTGACGCCGGGGAGGGGGCCCTGGCGCCCAACCCTGCGGCAGGATAAGACCGAGCAGGCAAAGAAATCTGGCAATAGAGCAAGCGAACCCAGGACACGTGCAGCCCAACACCGCAAAGGGGGGACTCGGGCTGATGCGAATCGAAGCGGTGCCGACGCCCTCTGGCGCCGGCGTGACGATCCAGAACCGGTTGACGGGGCCTGAAGGTGGCAGCGACAAGCTGATGGTGATGTTGCCCGGCAACAACTACAGCTGCGACGCGCCGGCGCTCTTCTACCTCAGGCAGGCGGCCGTCGCGGCGGGTTGGGACGTGCTCTCCACCGCCTACGCCTTCCAGCAGACGGGCGGCGAGGTCGACGGCCCCGCGATCCTCGCCGACGTCCGGGCGGCGGTCGAGCGGGTGCTGCCGAACGGCTACCGGGAGATCTGCATCGCCGCGAAGTCCCTGGGGTCGGCAGTCGCCCTTCCGCTGGCCCGCACCCTGTCGGAGTACCCGGTGTCGCTCCTGATCCTGACCCCGGTGCCCCAGTTCCTCCAGGAGCCGGTCGGCGACCTGCGCACGCTGGTCGTCATCGGCACGGAGGACCCTGTCTACCAGATGCCGGAGTGCGCCGCCGCCCGGGAGCGGGCCGACGCCGAGTGGGTGGTCGTCCCCGACCTGGACCACGGGTTCAACGTGAAGGGCGACTGGGAGCGCTCGGTGGCGTCCCTGCCGCAGGTCATCGCCCCCTGCCTCCGGTTCCTCGCCGGGAGCTGACTTCGCACAAGGGAGGCTCGGTCCCATGGAGGTCCGACTCGACCCCCGTCTCCTGACGCTGGCGGCTGCTCTCACGGCGACCTCCACGCCGCCCGCTGCGCATACGCCACCGGATACCCTGACTGCTGCGGCGGGTCCTTCCGCCGCCCCACCGGCGGAGCTTGAGCACCGACTGGTTGCCGAGACCCGGCGCCGCCTGGCGGGCGCGGCTGACCATCCCGCCGTGCAGTGGCTCCGGGCGGAGTACGAGCAGCACGACCTGCTCGGACTGGCCATGCAGGCCGTCCAGCTGGGCCCGCCGCCGGCGTTCGACGACGCCTGCCCCGACGGCGTGCCGCCGTACGTCGAGACCTACTTCAACGACGTGGACCGGTCGGCCCTGGCCCGGGCGCTCCGGTCTGTCTGGCAGGACCTGCGCGTGGGGGAGTTGCTCGCCGACCAGGATGCCGAATGGCGGGCGGTGACTGCGACCGTGGAAGGCCTGCTGACGGACGCTCAGGTGGAACCGTTTCAGAGGCTCTTCTGGGGCCGCTTCCCGTACCGCCTCGTCGTCGTTCCCCTGTGGAACATGGCCGCCCGCGGGCTTCGGGGGGTGGGGGTGGCCAGCGTGCACGAGACGTACGCCGTCTGCCTGCCGCGCGGCGCCGCCCCGCCGGAACAGCGGGAGGTCCTGATCCTGGCGCAGCACGAGGCGAGCCATCCGGTCCTGGACGACATCCAGCGGCTCTACCCTGCCGTGCCCCGCGCCTGCGCCTTCGTCGAGACCGACTTCCCTCCGGCCGGCCGGTTCGCCCAGTTCTACGGCGACCCCACGTTCCGCTGGGTCGAGACGCTCATCCGTGCCTCCACCTGCTTCTACCTCGAGTACCTCGGTCGTCCGGACGACGCCGAGTCCTTCGCACAGTTGGAGGTGGAGTCCGGCGTCACCGCCATCCGCCCCTTTGTCTCGGCCCTGCGCCCGTGGTGGGAGGCGCGGCGCCGGGGCGAGGCTCCGGGGTTGGACCGGGTCCTGCCCCAGCTGCCGGCCTGGCTGCGGTCGGCCCTGGCGGAGTACACCAGCATGTAGCGGGCGCTTGCCGAGTTGGGCGGCCGGAGGGGCCCGGCTCAGCACCGGCGGCCGCGAGGCAGGCTCACGGATCCTGATGCCCTACCGCAGGACGTACTGGGCCAGCACCTGCTGGAGTTCGTAGATGTTCAGGCTCCGGTTGAACTGCTTCACGATCGGCTCGGCCGTTCCCGTGACCCAGAGCTTCAGCTCGGCGTCCAGGTCAAAGTGGCCCGCCGTCTCAATGGCGAAGTGCGTGATCGAGCGGTACGGGATGGAGTGGTACTCGATCTTCCGTCCCGTCAGCCCCTGCTTGTCGACCAGGATCAGCCGCCGGTTGGTGAACAGGAACATGTCGCGGATCAGGCGGTACGCCTTCTCGATGTTCTCGCCCGCTGCCAGGATGGTCCCGAACTCCTGCTGCGCCTCGGATGCGCTCACCTCGGATGCGTTGCCCATCAGGCCGTCCAACAGACCCATTGAGTTCCCTCCTTACAGTCACACGCCGCCTGGTCTGCACAGGCGGCGAGTCTTTTTGGCTCTCTTCAGATAAGACGCGCGCCGGCGCGGTCGAGTTCGGAGTGTCGGTGCCCTGCGCTGTGAATCCCCTGGGCGCCGTTTGGTGGGGAGGGCGCGGCGCATGGGTTCTGTTCGTGCTCGCTGTTGATGAGGCGGGGAGGGGTGTGCGGGCAGCGCATGGCTTCTGTTCGTGCTCACTGTTGATGACGTGGGGAGGGGTGTGCGGGCGGCGGCTGGGTTCTGTTCGTGCTCACTGTTGATGGGGCGGGGAGGGGGTGGTCGGGCGGCGCATGGGTTCTGTTCGTGCTCACTGTTGATGAGGCGGGGAGGGGGTGGTCGGGCGGCGCCCGGGTTCTGTTCGTGCTCGTTGTTGATGAGGCAGGGAGGAGGTAATCGGGCGGCGGCTGGGTTCTGTTCGTGCTCGTTGTTGATGAGGCGGGGAGGGGGTTCGCGGGCGGCGCATGGGTACTGTTCGTGCTGAATGTTGATGAGGCGGATCGGGGTGATCGGGCGGCGCATGGGTTCTGTTCGTGCTCAGTGTTGATGAGGCGGGGAGGGGGTTCGCGGGCGGCGCATGGGTTCTGTTCGTGCTCACTGTTGATGAGGCGGGGAGGGGGTGGTCGGGCGGCGCCCGGGTTCTGTTCGTGCCCGCTGTTGGTGAGGCGGGGAGGGGTTGATCGGGCGGCGCCCGGGTTCTGTTCGTGCTCGTTGTTGATGAGGCGGGGAGGCGGTGGTGGGGCGGCGCCCGGGTTCTATTCGTGCCCGCTGTTGATGAGGCGGGGAGGGGTGTGCGGGCGGCGCCCGGGTTCTGTTCGTGCTCGTTGTTGATGAGGCGGGGAGGGGGTTCGCGGGCGGCGCATGGGTACTGTTCGTGCTCGTTGTTGATGAGGCGGGGAGGGGGTTCGCGGGCGGCGCATGGGTACTGTTCGTGCTCACTGTTGATGAGGCGGGGAGGGGGTGAGCGGTCGGCGCATGGGTTCTGTTCGTGCTCAGTGTTGATGAGGCGGGGAGGGGGTGAGCGGTCGGCGCATGGGTTCTGTTCGTGCTCACTGTTGATGAGGTGGGGAGGGGTGCGCGGGCGCGGCGTGGGTCATGGCGCGCCTTCTGTTGCTGCAGCGTCGCAGCGGGTGGTGGACGTGTCCCTCGCTCCACCCGTCAACAGTGAACCAGAACAGATTCCAAGGCCTTGGCACGATGGGCGCTGGCCCGCCCGGTGACGACAGGCATGAACAGTTGAGCGCGCGGCGAGGTCGCCAGGAGGGCTGCTCCCTCCGGGTCATCAACAGTGAGCCAGAACAGACCCAGTGGTCCGGGAGCGGCGGGGGCTACCCTGCCGCCAGAATGGCAGGCACAAACTGTTCAGTCTGAGACGAGTTCGGTAGAGCGGGTTCTCCCCCGGGCTACCGGGACCGCTGCCCCCCAGGGCCATCAACAGTGAACCAGAACAGAACGCAATGTCCCGGATGGAAGTGGGAGTCCTTCCAGCGCCTGCGCCCTCCCTCGCCCGGCCGGCGCAGCGCCGCAACAGCAGAGGGGGCGGCCCTGAGGCCGCCCCCAGACCACCTATCGCAACGCCCGCACGGCGTCCCGGTACGCCGCCTGCAGCGCCCGGGCCACCGGTCCCACGGCGCCGCTGCCCACTGGCTTCCCGTCCACGGCCACGATCGGCATGACTTCCGACGTGGTGGAGGTGAGGAAGAGCTCCTGGCAGCGGTCCAGCGCACCGAGGGGGATTCCCTGCTCCCGCACGGTGTAGCCCAGTTCCCGTGCGTTGCGGATCACCCGCTGGCGGGCGATGCCGTTCAGGATGTAGTTGCAGGCGGGGTAGGTGACGATCTCGCCGTCCAGGACAGCGAAGAGGTTGCTGCTGCTGCCCTCGATGACGAACCCGTCCCGGACGAAGAGCGCCTCGTAAGCGCCGCGCTCCACCGCCTGCTGCTTGGCCAGGACGTTGGGCAGGAGCGACACGCTCTTGATGTCGCAGCGGGCCCAGCGCTGCTCGGGCACGGTGATGGCCGCCACGCCCTCCCGCCGGTGCTGTTCGCCTGCGGCGAGCGCCTCGGGTGAGAGCGGGTGGGTCAGCACCACGACAGTCGGCGCCGCCGTCCCGGTCGGGAAGGCGTGTGCCCGGGGGGCATGCACCCCGCGGGTGATCTGGAAGTACACGGTCCCCTCATCCAGCCCGTTGCGCCGGATGAGCTCGCGGGTCACCGCAGCCAGGTGCTCGCCGTCGGGCTCGGGCAGGCGCAGCTCTCCGGCGCTGCGGGAGAGCCGCGCCAGGTGCGGCTCCAGGTCGAACGGACGGCCGCCGTAAACCCGAACCACCTCGTAGATACCGTCCGCGAAGAGAAAGGCCCGATCTTCCACGGAGATCAGGGCCCTCTCATGCGGGACAAACTCGCCGTTAAGGTACACGGTTGACGACATCTGTGCGCCTCCCCACTCGTTATACGGCCTCGGTGCGCTCCCCGAAGATCCGCTCCAGGAGCCCCGGTTCGTACCGGCGGACCGTCACCCTGAGCCAGATCTGCCCGGCCTGGTCCAGGGGCGGAGCCCCCGGAAG
This sequence comes from Symbiobacterium terraclitae, assembly GCF_017874315.1. Taxonomy (NCBI): domain Bacteria; kingdom Bacillati; phylum Bacillota; class Clostridia; order Eubacteriales; family Symbiobacteriaceae; genus Symbiobacterium; species Symbiobacterium terraclitae. The sequence goes on from NZ_JAGGLG010000014.1 coordinate 98,191, forward strand.
ATGAACATCAGCCCTGTGGTCCAGCAGGCGGATCTTCAGGTTGGGTAGGTCCTTCACCACCTGCACCTCGTCGCCGAAGACCGTCAGCACCACTTCCCGGGCCACAGCGTAGAGCAGTTCCGGCCCCGTGGTGACGGACAGCACCCGCTTCCGACCAGGCAGTACCCGTTCGTCGCTCGGTCCTGTACGGCGTATGAACGTCAGCCAGATTTCATGCTTGCCGGGCCGTACCTCCGGGAGGTCAATCCGACTTGCGATTGCCTTGGCTACGGTCCGGATCATCAGGTTGAGTTCGTTGTCCCCCATCTGACCACCCCCCACGCAGGATGGGGAAAAGCGCCGGATCCGGCGTTACCCACAGCGTCTTCTGGTTGTCGTAGATCACCATCCCGGGTCGTGCCCCTCCGGGTTTGCGCACATGCTTGCGGGCCGTGTAGTCCACGGGAACGCCCGACGACTGCCGGGCCTTCGAGTGGTAGGCCGCGAGCGCCGCCGCCTCATGGATCGAACGCTCCGGCACCTCCTTCCCCGGCGGCACCCGGAGGATCACATGGGAGCCGGGGATCTCCTTCGTGTGGAACCAGAGGTCCTGTGGAGCTGCCAGTTTGAGCGTCAGGTAGTCGTTCTGCCGGTTGTTGCGGCCGACCCAGATCTCGAGCCCGTCGGACGAGCGGAGCGTGATGGGCGGCTGCGCCCTCTGCTCCTTGCCCTCGCCTGCGGGACGGCGCCTGCCCGCCTCCGCCCCCCGCTCGGCGCGGCCTTTCAGGTAGCCTTCGGCGGTCAGCTCCCGCCGGATCTCCTCCAGGTCCGGCAGCGACTCCGCCTGCTCCAGCGCCACCTCCACCTGCTCCAGGTAGGCGAGTTCGGCGGCGCTCTTCGCCAGCTGCTCCTGGATCGCCGCCAGGCCGCTGCGGGCCTTCTGGTAGCGCCGGTAGTAGGCCTGGGCGTTCTCGGCGGGGCTGAGGGCCGGGTCCAGCGGAATTGCGATCTCGCCGCCATCCGGGTCGTAGTAGTTCTCCACCCGGACCTCCGTCATACCCTTGCTGATCTGCCACAGGTGGGCCGTGATCAGTTCGCCCTGAATGCGGTAGGTCTCTGCCGCCTCGGCCGTCGCCAGCGACTCCTGCTGGGCCCGGTGTTTCTTGCGCACCCGGGCGATCTCGTCGCGCACCAGCTTGGTCAGGCTGCCCCGCAGCGACCGGAAGTGCTCCTCTTCTGCCCGGCGGCCGAAGTAGGCGTCGAGGCAGGCGGAGACCGAGTCGAAGCCGGTCTCCACCGGACCGGGCCAGTGGCGGATGTCCAGCACGTGGAAGTCCTTCAGCCGCCCGTCGGTGGCGTAGAGCAGCCTGGGGCTGGTGAGCACCGTGCTGCCAGGTGCCGGGCCCTCCCAGCAGTTCGGGCGCATTCCAGCGAAGGCGACCAGCTCACGCACCGCCTCCGCCAGGGCGGCCGGGTCCACCGAGCGCAGCGGGGCTTCGGCCGGGGATCCGGTGCGGAACACCGCCTCCCGGGCCAGGAGCGGCCCGAGCCCGTCCACCCGGTTCAACAGCACCTGCCAGGCGGGCAGGTCCGGGTCCGGCGGGGGCAGGTCAGTGCCGGCCACGGTGCCCGGCGTCGGGGCGGTGCCTGTCAGGTCGGAGGCCGTCAGCGTCGCGGGGTCCAGCTTGCCGGTGGGAGGCGGGGGTACGTAGGGCAGGCCGGGGAGCAGCTCCCGGTAGCGGTTGACCTCCTCGGTGACGCGGCGGATGGCGTCCACGATGCGCCCCTGCGGGTTGATCAGCACGATGTTCGAGTGCTTGCCCATCACCTCGGTCACCAGCAGGTAGGTGACCGGGTTGCCCAGCTCGTCCGCGGCCCGGATGGCGATCCGGCAGATGCGGTCGCGCCCCGCCTGGGCGATTTCGGTGATGCGCCCGCCCTCCACGTACTTGCGCATCAGCATACAGAACATGGGCGGGGAGGGCGGATTGCGCTTCTCTATGCGGGTAAGGTGCAGCCGCGCGTGGCGGGGGTTCGCAGAGAGGAGAAGGCGGTAGTTCTCGCCGCCCGCGTGGCAGATCAGGGCGAGTTCGTCGGGTTCGGGTTGGTAGATCTTGCTGATCCGGCCGCCCAGCAGCCGCTGGTTCAGCTCGGCCACCACGGCGGCCATTACGGTGCTGTCAAAGGCCATGAAGTGGGCTCCTTCGTCGTCAGTCCTTCTACTTCAAGCATACCACTTCGGCCCAGTTCCTGCCATGGGATCGACCCCAGATCTGCCCGCGGGCAGAGCCCGAAATCTGCCCCTGGGCAGAGGCTGAATCCGGCGCAGCGGGGTAGACTGGGGACCAGCTACTAATATGTGGACCCAAAAGGGGCTGAACGAGATGGATCTGCCCTCGCTGCGCGTTGGCAACAAGGTGGCCCGACTCTGCATCGTTCAGGGCGGGATGTCGGTGCGGATCGCCCTGCACCGGCTCGCGGCCGCGGTGGCGAACTGCGGCGGCGTCGGCACCATCGGCGGCATGGGGATTCCGCCAGGCGAGCTGCGCCGGGAGATCCGGGCGGCCAGGGCGCTCACCGACGGCGTGGTGGGCGTGAATTTGATGTACGCCGGGTACATCTTCGACCGGCTCCTGGACGTCTGCATCGAGGAGCGGGTTGACTACGTGGCCATCGGCGCCGGGTTCGCCCGCGGCCCCTTCAAGAAGCTGCACGAGGCGGGCATTCCGGCCTTCTGCATCATCTCGTCTGTCAAGGCGGCCCGCATCGCCGCCCGCACCCCGGGCGTCACCGGCATCGTGGTGGAGAGCGGTCAGGCCGGGGGCCACCTGGGTCCGGACGACCCCGAGATCTCCACGTGGGAGCTTTTCCCGCCGGTGCGCGTCGCCCTGCGGGAGGCGGGCTTCACCGGCCCGATCATCGCCGCTGGCGGACTGCTGACCCGGCAGGACCTGCTGCGCGCCCTGGCGATGGGCGCCGACGGCGTGCAGATGGGCATCCGCTTCGCCATGACCGAGGAGTCCGCCGCCTCGCCCGAGATGAAGGCCCGGTGGGTAGCCGCCACCGGCTCGAAGGTGACCGACTGGAGCCCCACCGGCTACAAGAGCCGCTCCATCGTGCCCCACGTGCCCTTCGAGAACCTGCCCCGAACCCGGGAAAACGGCGGCACGTACAGCTGCACCAACTGCCTGAAGCACTGCCTCCACCGGGACGAGGGGCGCTCCCACTGCATCTGGAACGCCCTGGTCAACGCCCAGCAGGGGCGGGTGGAGAACGGCCTGATCTTCTGTGGCGGGCGCATCGGCGAGATCAACGACATCGTGCCGGTGGCCGAGGTGTTCCGCAGGCTTACCACCCCGACAGCGGACGAGGCCGCGGCGGACTAGACGCCGACGATGGACGAAGGCGCTGCGGACCAGGCGCAAACGGCGGACGAGGCGGCGGGATGAGGCCGCGACGGACTAGGCGCTGCAGCCGGGCGAGTTGCGGCAGGACATGGCAGGACATCCAAGTAGAAAAGGGACCGCTGGCGGTCCCTTTTCAGGCTGTAGACAAAATCCGGGAGACCCCTCGCGGGCGCCCGGATTTTGCGTTACAATGTAAGTGCAAGTATAAATTGCCGGCGGGTGAGTGCGG